>JBAZOX010000022.1:0-17644 GCA_041648535.1 Desulfobacteria bacterium
TCACGTAGATATTATTTGTCAAAAAATTGCATAACCAGCGCTTAGTTCTGGGGACACAATACTCAATTCAGCCACCGAAGGGACGGAAGTCAGGTCTTGCAATCACACGTTTCCTCCATTCAGCGACACTATGAGGATGAAATGAGGCAATCAAATTCTGAATGGAAAGCTATAAGGAATTCCGTACTTCGTGGAGCTGCTGTATCTGTGACCAATTCTCATATTCTGTTAAAAAAGGGGCTAACCGCAATCGGTTAACCCCCCGATTTTTTTGGTGCCGGAGGTCGGACTCGAACCGACATGCCCTTGCGAGCGGGGGATTTTGAGTCCCCTGCGTCTACCAGTTTCACCACTCCGGCAGTTAGCTTATTTGGGCACCACTTCCATATCTTAATATTGACTGGAATTATAAGCAAAACCCAACCTAACTGTCAACAAAAAACCTTGACGGCGAATTGATTTTATGGTACGTCATAAAAAACCCAATCAATTATGGGTTTTTTATTAGAAAAATGAAGGGGCTGTAGCTCAGTTGGGAGAGCGCTTGAATGGCATTCAAGAGGTCAGCGGTTCGATCCCGCTCAGCTCCACCAAAAAAATCAAGGGGTTAGCTAAAGTAACTAACCCCTTATATTTTTGCCCGTCGATCCAGCCAGCAATGGAAACAGTTTCTTTTCCCCTCTGTTCCTTCTCCATCTTAAGAGCAAAAAGGTAAAAGCAGGAATGTTTTATTTTTCTTGGGAATGCCTCTTTATACTATGAGAACCCTGTAGGAGACATAATTGGCATCTATTATCACTGCATATTTGACATGAATAACAGTCCTTGCAATCATGCTTTTTTGTATGTCCTGGTTTTTCATCCGGGACATAAATCTTTCCCTTAATACCAGGAATTTCAATAAAGGCCATATCAATTCTATCTCTTTGCATCCTTGGGAACATCAATTCCTTCTTTCCTTAGCATATCCAGAGGCGATACCGGTTCTGAATCATGTAAACGAATAAAATTCTCCCTTAAAACCTTTCTCTGTGTCTCTTCACTCCAGCCGAATCCTTTCAGTTGTTTAAAAGCCTTAAACCATGATTGCATTCCTACGAAAGGATAATCTGTTCCGAAGAGAATCTTTGGCTGATAGAAGGGGGTGTTAGCAGATATCACGAGGCTTTGGGGATATATCCTGGGAGAAGCACCCGATATGTCCAGATACACATTGGGATGCCTGAATGCCAGTGACATGGCCTGATCATGCCATCCCCCGATACCGTAATGGAGAAGTACCAGTTTTAAGGTGGGAAAATCCACCGCCACATCATCATAGTGGAGGGGCATCATGTATTTGATCTTTGTGAAATACATCCCTGTCGTTCCACAGTGACTTTGGACAGGAACATTGTGCTCCACACACTTTTCATAGATGGGGTAGAAAAGCTTCTCGTCATTTGGATATGTACTAACAGCAGCCGGATGGAACTTCATGCCTTTTAAACCCAGCTCTTTTATACACCTTTCAGTCTCTTCCGCAGCGTCCTCTCTTCTGGGGTCGACCGAACCATACCCTATAAACCTGTCGGGATACTGTGATACTAATTTAGCAACCTTGTCATTGCTTAACATTGATTCTTTAAATGCCCAATGATCTGACTTTGAAGTGTCCAGACCCATTATTAAAGCCTTTTCCACGTTAGCCTTGTCCATATCTTCTGTCATATCATCCAGGCCTTTTGGGATAACTTCTTCCTTAAGTCTGAAATGTCTTGCCGCCATAAAAAGACCGGGATTCTTTTTTAAATCATCCCTAAACATAGGATGAGCATGATTGTCTATGGCAGGCACAGGTGAAAAGGCAGCACTTTCTGCCTGAACCGTTTCGATCTCTTTTTCACACTCGGCGGCATTGCTATCGTCTTTTGCTTCTTTTAACAATTCCAGCGCTTGTTTGAATATCCTCTCTGCATCCATGTAGTATCTGGCATTCAATGCAGACCTTGCCTCCTTGTACAGCTTTTCTACTTTTTCTGGTACTTCGTTTTTAGAACCTTCAGTCATTTAGAAAACCTCCTTTTGTGTTATTTAAGTTTAATTGCTTCAGAACAAAATCTAGGAGCCAGTAGTCGGCAGTCAGAATTCAAATAAAATTATTCTCGATTCTAACTTCTGCGTTCTGACTTCTCTTAGTAATTAGCGTGCCTATTTTATGACAACCTTTTTCTATTTTATGGGAGAACTAATAGAAAGGTCAAGCTTTTTTACTTTCTATCTCGATGCCTCTTTTCTTCTAAGCTTTTCCGTTGACTTTTTCTTGAAAAGTTGCTAATTTGTTCCCACTTTGAGGCGTTTGTGTTTTGTAACTTGCTGAATTTATAATAGACGCGCTGTTGCCCGAACAGGAATTCCTTTGAACAGCAGCCCGTAGAGAGGTAAGTCTTGATTCCTCGTTATACCAGAAAAGAGATGGCCATGATATGGGAAGCCGAGAACAGATTCAACAAGTGGCTTAAGATAGAAATACTCGTATGCGAGGCCCTTGCTGAACTCGGTGATATTCCTCCAGAGGCTATTAAAAACATAAAAGAGAGAGCCGGGTTTGACATAAAGAGGATCGAGGAAATAGAAAGGGAAACGAAACACGATGTTATTGCCTTCCTTACCTGTGTAGGAGAATATGTAGGAGAGGATTCCAGATATATCCACATGGGTTTAACCTCTTCTGATATCCTTGACACTTCAATGGCCATTCTTCTGAGAGAAGCAGCCGATATAATAATCGCTGATTTGGAACGTATGCTTTCCGTTTTGAAGAAGAAGGCATATCAGTACAAAGACACAGTAATGGTTGGAAGAACCCATGGTATTCATGCCGAACCCATTACTTTTGGTATGAAGATCGCAGTTTGGTATGATGAGACCAGAAGGAATCTTGATAGAATGAGGAAGGCAAAGGATACCATAGGCTATGGCAAGATTTCCGGGGCAGTGGGGACTTTTGCCTTCATTCCTCCCTTTGTAGAAGACTACGTCTGCCAGAGGTCTGATCTAAAGCCCGCTCCTATTTCAACCCAGATTATCCAGAGAGATAGATATGCCGAGTACCTTACCACATTGGCTATAATAGCGAGCTCCGTTGATAAATTTGCTACAGAAATCAGACACCTGCAGCGTACAGAGGTACTTGAAGCGGAAGAGTTCTTTTCTGGAGGGCAAAAGGGGTCTTCTGCTATGCCCCATAAACGGAATCCTATCCTCTCTGAAAACCTCTCTGGCCTGGCCAGGGTAGTAAGGTCAAATTCTTTGGCAGCATTGGAGAACATAGCTCTCTGGCATGAGAGAGACATCAGCCATTCATCGGTGGAAAGGATTATATTGCCAGACAGTACTATGCTTGTTGATTTCATGTTGAATAGGATTATAGGTCTTATAGACGATTTACAGGTATACCCGGAAAATATGCTGAACAATCTATATCGAACACATGGTTTGATCTTCTCTCAAGGTTTGCTTTTGGCCATTACTCGAAAAGGGGTAAGCCGTGAACATGCCTATGAAATGGTTCAGAGAAATGCCATGAGAGTATGGAAGGAAAATGCTGATTTCAGGTGCTTGATCTTACAGGATGAGGTTATAATGAAGCACTTAACTAAAGACGAGGTAGAAGAATGCTTTGATATTAATTGGCACTTAAGATACAGAGACGAAATCTTTCAGAGAGTGTTTGGGTAACAGCGTATTGATTATTGATGTTGTTTTTATGTAGCAGAGAGGAGATAAAAATTGCTGGCAAAGATATATGTGACACTGAAAAAGGGTGTACTGGATCCCCAGGGAAAGGCAGTGCAGCATTCCTTAGAATCCCTTGGCTATAAAGAGGTAAGAGATATAAGATTAGGGAAGTATATGGAAGTTAAATTCGGTGATATTGAAAGGGATAAAGCTGATACTAGGATCAAGGAGATGTGTGAGAAATTGTTGACGAATCCGGTAATAGAGGATTATCGATTTGAGGTTAGTGATGAGTAAACGATCAGAGCAGTGGGAGTACCAATGAAATTTGGAGTAATAGTTTTTCCCGGGTCAAATTGTGACCATGATTGCTACCATGTTATAAAACATATATTAAAACAGGAAGTGGGATTTATCTGGCATAAAGAGGGTAGTTTGCCCCCTGTTGACTGTTTGATACTCCCTGGTGGTTTTTCTCATGGTGACTACTTGAGACCCGGCGCTATTGCAAAGTTTTCTCCTATAATGAAGGAAATAAGGAAGTTTGCTTATAACGGAGGCTTAGTTCTTGGAATCTGTAATGGTTTTCAAATTCTCCTGGAAGCAGGTTTGTTACCCGGCGTTATGATGACAAATAGATCTTTGAAGTTCGTATGTGATAATGTTTATCTCCGGCTTGAAAACAATGAAACCCCTTTTACCAATCAGGGAAAGTTAGGGGGGGTCTTGAAAATGCCTATTGCTCATTTCGACGGAAATTATTATGCTGATGAAAAGACATTGCAGGAATTGAAGGATAACCGTCAGATAGTGTTCAGGTATTCTACCAAGAATGGGGATATTACAGATGCTGCCAACCCAAATGGCGCCTTCTGGAATATATCAGGAATATGCAATAAAGAACGGAATGTCCTTGGAATGATGCCCCATCCCGAAAGATGTGCTGAAGGGATACTGGGGAATGAAGACGGTAGGGTGATTTTCGAGTCTATTATAAAAAGCGTAATTACTCAGCCACCGATCTACTCTGATCATCACTGATATTTTTTCTTTTATTATCATATACAAATCTTTTGAATTATGGTTTTCTGCCAAAATTCAATAATAGGCCAACTTCAATATTTGTTGCCTTCAAGTAATTGATTGAATAATTTCTGTGATTTCTTTGCATTTAAACCTATCTGCGTTCATCTGTGTGAATCTGTGGCTGAATAGTTACTAAAAAGCTTTGCATAATGTTTATATGAAAATAGGCACAGAGGCACAGAGTACCAAAGGCACAAATTTTTCTAGCCTATTAGCCTATAGGCTACAGGCTATTAGCCTGTTCTTTGTGCCTATGTGCCTTTGCCACTTTGTGCCTGCATCATCCGCACAATATCCAACTGTGGAACTGATATATGATGGATAATTTTAAAGAGCCTGAAATTACTGAAGGACTAATCAAAGAACACGGATTGACGGACGAGGAATATAAAAAAATAAAGCAGATTCTAGGAAGAGACCCTAACTATACGGAATTAGGTATTTTTTCGGTAATGTGGAGTGAGCATTGCAGTTATAAGAGTTCAAGGGTTTTTCTTAAGAACTTCCCCACCAGCGGAGAACATATCATTCAAGGTCCGGGAGAGAATGCAGGAATAGTTGATATCGGTGATGGTATGGCCATTGTCTTTAAGATGGAGAGTCATAATCATCCTTCTTTTATTGAGCCCTATCAAGGGGCAGCTACAGGGGTTGGAGGTATTTTGCGTGATATTTTTACCATGGGAGCCAGGCCTATAGCTTCCCTGAATTCTTTACGCTTCGGATCTTTCGATCACCCTAAAACCAGGTATTTGCTTAATGGAGTGGTAGGGGGTATATCAGGCTACGGCAACTGTATTGGTGTGCCTACGGTTGGAGGTGAGACTTATTTTAATAAATGCTACAATGGAAATATATTGGTCAATGTCTTTAGTCTGGGATTGGTTAAAAAGGAGAGGATATTCAAAGGGGTTGCCTGTGGACCGGGGAATCCTGTCATCTACGTTGGCTCTAAAACAGGGAGAGACGGTATTCATGGGGCAACTATGGCTTCAGAAGAATTCGATGAAAAGTCTGGAGAGAGACGCCCCACGGTTCAGGTTGGTGACCCTTTTACAGAGAAGCTCTTACTGGAAGCCTGCCTTGAGGTAATGAGCAGCGATTGTATAGTTGGTATTCAAGATATGGGTGCAGCAGGACTGACATGTTCATCCTGTGAAATGGCAAGTAGAGGAGGGACGGGGATTGAGATAGATCTTTCCAAAGTGCCAAGACGGGAAGTGGGGATGACACCTTACGAGCTGATGTTGTCAGAATCTCAGGAGAGAATGCTGTTGGTTGTGAAGGAGGGTTGTGAAGAAGAGGTAGAGGAAGTATTTAAAAAATGGGATTTGGACGTATCCGTGGTGGGTAGTGTTACAGATGATGGGTTACTTAGGGTGATGAATGATGGTGTCATGGTAGCTGAAATACCGGCCAGGGCTTTGTCCGAGGAATCCCCAGTCTATTTGCGGCCCAAAGAAAGACCTGAATACCTTTCTACGACCCAAAGATTTTCTATAGATAACCTTCCTGAACCAACAGAATATATGGGGATTTTCCTTAAATTATTGGAGTCTCCTAATATTGCCAGCAAGGGATGGGTTTACAGGCAATATGACCATATGGTGCGAACCAATACTGTAGTTCTCCCTGGTTCTGATGCGGCTGTTATAAGGGTGAAGGGAACAAATAAAGGCATTGCAATGACGGTTGATTGTAATAGCCGATACTGTTATCTTGATCCTTACATGGGAGGAATGATAGCCGTTGCCGAGGCAGCAAGGAATCTGGTCTGCTCCGGGGCAAAACCCCTGGCTATAACCGATTGCCTTAATTTTGGTAACCCGGAAAAGCCTGAGATAATGTGGCAGTTTGAGCAGGCTACTAACGGGATTAGTGATGCCTGTAAAAGACTGAACACTCCTGTGGTAGGGGGAAATGTCAGTTTTTACAATGAGACCCAGGGAGAGGGTATCTACCCTACACCTACAGTGGCTATGGTTGGTATTATTCCCGACATTAACCTCCATCAAACCCAGTGGTTTAAAGATGATGGTGATGTAATAGTAATGCTGGGAAAGCTTTATGAAGAGCTGGGGGGCAGCGAATACCTGGCAGTTGTCCATGGCATTGAGGAGGGTATCCCTCCCAGGATTGAGCTGGATTTAGAGATTGCTGTGCAGAATACCTGTTTGGATGCTATCCGGAAAGGAATAATAAAGTCAGCCCATGATTGTTCTGAAGGCGGTATCGCTGTCGCGCTGGCAGAATGTTGTTTCTCAGGCCCTAAATTTAATCGCGGCGCAAAGGTAACTATTAGTGAAAATATACGAGGAGACTGCCTTCTTTTTGGAGAATCTCAATCTCGGATTATAGTCTCATTGGATAAGGTTAATTTGGATCATTTTAAGGAAATTGCAGAAAAAAATAAAGCCCCTTTTAAAATTATTGGAAGGGTTGGTGGAGAGAGATTGGTAATAAACGAGCTTATTGATTGTTCTGTGGAGACTCTTAAGCAAAGATGGGAAATGGCCATTAAAGAGAGGGTTTGAGGAAGGGATCAGGAAACCCATAATGTTTGATAAATTTAGAGAAGAATGCGGTGTATTTGGAGTCTTTGGACATCCTGAAGCCGCCAACCTGACGTATCTGGGATTATATGCCCTGCAGCACCGGGGGCAAGAAAGCGCTGGCATTGTATCATCTGATGGCGGAATACTGCGTTCCCATCGCCAGATGGGGCTGGTTGCGGATATATTCAATGAAGATATCTTATGTAAGTTAACCGGTTGTAGCGCTATAGGTCATGTGCGGTATTCAACGGCCGGTTCAAGTTTATTAAAAAACGCGCAACCCTTTGTAGTAACTTATTCTCAAGGGGGTATAGCGGTTGCCCACAATGGGAATTTGGTGAATGCAGGACTGATGAGGCATGAACTGGAGGAGGGTGGCTCAATCTTTCAATCTACAATGGATACAGAGATAGTAGTGCATCTTATGGCAACCTCCCGGGCAAGCTCACTGGTTGAGCGTATAATCGATGCCCTTTCAAGGATAAAAGGGGCATATTCTTTGCTATTTCTTACGGAAAGAGAGATGGTTGCTGTCCGTGATCCTCATGGCTTTCACCCTCTGGTTTTGGGAAGGCTTAAGGGTGCTTATATAGTATCATCTGAGACCTGTGCCTTAGATTTAATAGAGGCCGAATACATACGTGAGATTGAACCGGGAGAAATTGTACTTATAGATGATCACGGCCTCACTTCCTATAAACCATTCAGCTCTTTGAACAAGTTCTGTATATTTGAATTAGTCTACTTTTCGCGTCCTGACAGCAATATATTCGGAAGAAACGTCTATGCTGTTAGAAAAGAGATGGGCAGACAACTGGCTCGAGAGAACCCGGTTGAGGCAGATATTGTAATACCTGTGCCAGACTCGGGAATCCCTGCCGCTATTGGTTATGCTGAAGAGTCTTCTATACCTTTTGAAATGGGGCTGATAAGAAACCACTATGTGGGAAGGACATTTATTGAGCCTCAGCAGTCCATAAGGCATTTTGGCGCAAAGATTAAGCTTAACCCTATAAAGGACTTTTTGAAGGGAAAGCGGGTAATAGTCATTGATGATTCTATCGTAAGGGGGACTACTTCTCACAAGATAATAAATATGATACGAAACGCAGGAGCCAGAGAAATCCATGTTCGAATAAGCTCTCCTCCTACCGCCCATCCATGCTTTTATGGCATTGACACCCCCGCAAAAACAGAGCTTATTGCTTCTTCCCACACTGTTTCTGAAATCAACCGGTTTATAACTTCTGATTCTCTTGAGTATTTGAGTATTGAAGGACTTAGAGAATCGGTTAAAAATGGTGGATGTGATTTTTGTGATGCATGTTTTACCGGAGAATACCCCATAGAACCCCCTGTTGATCTGGACTCCAGGCAACTGACTCTGTTCGAGAGAGAGATAGTTATATAGTTAGAGATATGGATTATAAAAGCAGGCTATTAAAAATACTAAAGGAAAAGTCATACGAAAGGGGAAAGTTTGTCTTAGCTTCCGGGAGAGAAAGTGATATGTATATTGATGGGAAACAGACAACCCTTAGTGCTGAAGGCTCGTATTTGGTGGGCAAGATGTTTTATGATATAATCCGAATGTCCAAGGTTCCCATAGATGGGGTAGGGGGGTTGAGTTTGGGCGCAGATCCTATTGTTACTGCCATATCTCTGGTTAGTTATACTGAAGGGAATCCCATCCAGGCATTTATTGTCAGAAAAGAACCAAAGAAACACGGCACGTCGCTATGGATTGAAGGGGTAAAAGGTCTGAGAAAGGGAGCTAAGGTTGCAATAGTAGATGATGTGGTGACAACGGCGGGCTCAACCTTAAAGGCTATCCATCGAGCTGAGGAAGAGGGTTATGAGGTAGTTAAAGTTCTGACTTTGGTCGATAGGGAAGAGGGAGGCAGAGAAAATTTAGCAAAAGAGGGGTATCAACTGGAGGCTGTATTCACAAAAGCAGACTTTCTCGAAGATAGATGAATTAAGATGTCCCTAGAATCCCACCATTCCACCATTCCATTATTCCACCATTCCAATTTCACAATGAAGCGGGACTAGGTTCAAATCAAAAAAGGTATAAGGAGACGTTTATTGTGAATGTTAGAAGGAAATTACCTGGCCTTATAAGCATACCATTCCTTTTAATTCCATTAACCTTTTTAACCAATCTTTCCCATGCAATTCAACGAGTTACCCCCGATAGTATATCGACAAAAGGTCCCATAACAGACAGAATCCCAAGCTCATTGATTAACATGGGAGATGGAGACAAGTCTTACGCTATTCTCGTTGACAAATCGAAACAAAAGCTCTATTTATACTCATACGGCAACCATGGATATGTGTTGTCAAAGATATTTAATTCCTCTACCGGGGAAAATAGCGGCGACAAAGAAAGAAAAGGGGATTTTAAAACCCCAGAAGGGGTCTATTTTGTTACTGAGATCATTGAGGGCAGGGAACTACCACCCAAATATGGAGTGAAGGCCTTCGTACTGGATTACCCTAACTACCTGGATAAAAGAAGGAATAAGGGTGGTAATGGGATATGGCTTCACGGTACAAATAAGGAGTTGATGCCTACTGATACAAATGGATGTATAGCCCTGGAAAATGAGGATGTACTTTACCTCTCAAGATATATTGAACCCTATAGCACACCGATAATTATCAAAGAAAAAATAGATTACCTACATAAAGATTCCCTCCTACAGGAGAATAGAGAGATTCAGGATTTTATTTCCAAATGGTTAAGCTATTGGGAAAACAAGGAATTAGACAACTATATGGCAAGTTATTCTGAGAGGTTTCGGTCGGAGAACATGGACTGGCAGTCGTGGAGAGCCAAAAAGAGGTCTCTTAATAGAATATACAAAACAATCAATATAACATTGGAGAACTTGAGAATATTCAGACAAAAGGATAGCGTTGTTGCACTTTTCCTTCAGGGTTACCATTCAGGTAGCTTTGATAGTTTTGGATTGAAGAGATTGTATTTAGAAAAAGGGAAAAATGGCTGGGAGATAATAGGCGAGACATGGAGTCCGTTGCCCCCTTCTTTGAAAAAGTATAGAGACCGTTTGGCGAAAAATATACTCAAGCCAAAAGAGAAGCCTTTAATTAAACCCACTCTAGAGTCAGAAGAACAATCAATCCGTTCTTTTATTTCTAAATGGAAGGCATACTGGGAAAACAAAGAGTTAGACAGGTATATGTCTTGTTATTCTAAAGGGTTCAATGCTAAGGGTAGGGGCTGGCAGTCATGGAGAGATTATAAAAAGGCCCTCAATAAAAAGGTACGTACTATTAATATAAAGATAGGTGATATTAAAATCCTGAAACAAGAGAATAAGGTAATTGCAGATTTTCGGCAGGACTATCGTTCAGACAGCTATGACGATTCGGGGATAAAGAGATTGTATTTAGAGAAGAAAGGGGACGACTGGGAAATTGTCGGTGAGGATTGGAAGTCAGATTTTGATAACGATAGTACTCAAAAATAAGCTTCCAGCGAGATAAAGATGAAAAAAGACTCTTTAACCATTATCTTTATGAGGCACGTGGGTAAGATATGGTCATTTGAAATAAAAACCAATAGGTTTATTTATATCCTTATATTGCTTGTATGTTCAATATTAGCCTCTATGTATTTTACCTATGGGTACTTTTCCTTGTGCCGGGAGAGGGCTTTATTGGTCAAAGAGATTCAAAGGTTAGAGTTGGAT
Source organism: Desulfobacteria bacterium (assembly GCA_041648535.1). GTDB lineage: Bacteria > Desulfobacterota > UBA8473 > UBA8473 > UBA8473 > UBA8473. Next base: position 11,084 of record JBAZOX010000022.1, read on the forward strand.
ATTAGAAACCGGTCAAATTCTATTGAAATAAAAGGGGTTAAACCGGTCTATAACCCCAGGAGTGCCCCTGTTTCACGTGGTCCAGGTAGTCCAGAAAAATCCAAGATAGCGACACTCTTATCCTCGGAAATCAGTATAGGAGGTTTTAAGGTGGTGACGGCTGAATCAGAGCCGGATATTATTAATTTTACCTTTACAGTATTTAACAACACTGAAGACAATAGACTGGTTTCTGGATACATAGCAATGATAGCGCAAAATGAAGATATTAACTCTCCCGTCTACGGGGCATCTTCCATGGTTGAAGTTAAAAACGGGGTTCCCGTGGACTACAGAAAGGGACAGTTCTTTGCAATAAAGCATTCAAAACCCTTAAAAGGACGTATTAAAAGGCCAAAAGGAGGGGTAGAGTTTAAAGAAATTGTAATCTTTGTTTATTCAATTGAGGGGGATATTTTGCTGAATAAATCCTTTAAAATAAAGACATAATAGGAGAACTTGGCTCCCCTTAGCTCCGTAATTGGAATATTATTAATAATTGAATGGTGGAATGATGGGGGTTGTAGAACTTCCGAGACGTGACAGGTGGATAAACAATGAGTCGACAATATAACGTTCACCTCAAAAAAATCTTGATAACCTTCTTGTTTTCCTTACTGTTGATCCTTCCCAAGAGAAGCATAGCAGCTACTAAACACGAAATATATTTACCTAACACCCAATACGAGTTAAATGTATATAGGATTTATGGCAATAAGCCTGGTAAAACCCTCTTAATAATTGGCGGAATTCAAGGGGATGAACCAGGAGGGTATCTATCTGCAGATCTTTATGCAGACATGTCTCTGGAAAGTGGTAATTTGATTGTTGTGCCCAGGGCCAATTTTTATTCTATCCTCTTAAATCAACGTGGTCCAAGTGGTGATATGAACAGAAAATTCACCGACTCTTCCATAAAAGACTATAATAGTAAGATTGTTTTCGTACTGAAGAGATTAATAGCAGAATCTGACTATCTCTTAAATCTCCATGAGGGTTCGGGGTTCTATTCCACCAGATGGGAGAGTGACATTAGAAATCCCTTGCGCTATGGTCAATCCATAATAGCTGATGCCGATATATTCTATTCAAAGCGGAACAAAAAAACCCTTTATTTAGGTGATCTCGCAAGAAAGGTAGCAAGCAAAGTTAACGAACACATAAACAACCCCGATTTTCATTTTCATTTTAATAATCACAGGACCAGTTCACCTGATACCCCCCATATAGAGCAGCGTAAGTCGGCAACATACTACTCATTAACCGATCATGAAATCCCTGCGTTCGGGATTGAAACATCCAAAAACATTCCCTCTGTTAGACTGAGGATTAAGTTTCAAACGATGGTAATCAATGCCTTTATGAAAGAGTTAGACATTATGCCGGAAAACCCGAAGATATATCTGGATCCACCCCTCTTGAAGTACCTTGTTGTCTCTATAAACGACTCTCTTCCTTTGGTAGTCTTCAATCAAAAGAGATTAACCTTGCAGAAGGGAGATAGTATTGAGATATCTCATGTCGAAACAAACTACGAAAGGGGGCTCTCCGTAGATATTTCAAAGATGGGCACAAAAAATGACTATAGAAAAAAGTTTGTGGTTAATGAGCCAACCTCCATTATCGTAAGAAAAGATAATTATAAATGTGGTGAAATTCAGGTATCGCTGGCTTCCCAGAAGGGAGATCGTCTTTTTGTAAAGAGTGTAGATGTAATTCCAAAAGTGGAATATTTTGTACTGGATGTTAATGGTATTAAAAGGGTTTTTTGCAATAATGAGCGAGTTCAAGTTGTTAAAGGAGATAAGATAAAGATTATCGATGTGATAACTAATCCTTCAGAGTTCAAGAATACTACCGTTAATTTTCTTGGCTTTGTTGGTAATAAAAGCAATAACAGTGGAAATGACCGTGGATACATAATAAATACAGCAAGGGATGTTTGGAAAAAATACTCTACAGACGGAAAAGGCAATCAGTATCGAATAGTAGTATCGAATAAAAGTAAAAATATGGGCCAAATTTTTATAGATTTGGTGGAGCCTGAGCTGTATTATCTGGTGGTAAAACACAATGGGAAAGAAGGGGTGTGCTACGATAACGGTAAGGTTATAAGGGCGTTGTATAATGATTACATAGAAATAGCCGATCTTCGTACCAATATCGCCGATAACTCGGGAGTCAAGGTAAATTTTAGAGGATATATACATGGGGATGATGGAGAGGATAGAAAGCGTATTATAAGATTAGATGGAAACCTGCAAAAAAAGTATTCCCTCGACAAAAAAGGGAAGCAATATGAGATTTTGGTAACCAGGGAGGGATTGCTTATAGGTAAGGTCATCGTTGAGATAGGATAATCGAGGCGGGGGTTGATTCTTTTGTAATAGGCAATATTGAGAAAGGAGGTCAGGGCGGATAGATATGCTTAGAATGAAATTTCTGCTTAAAAAAGCATTTACTCCGATAACTATAATGGTAATACCTCACAGCGGCAGAAAACCGTTCAATCTCAAGATACCTTCTATAGGCATATTCATTTCAGTGCTCCTCTGGCTCATTGGAACCGGTTATGTCTTCTCAATAGCTATTGACACGCTTGAATATTACAGGATGCAGGAGAAGGTTCAGTATTATTCGGACGAGTTTCTGGAAATGAAGACAACAATGTCAGCGCTTAAAAAAGCGGAAGCTGAGTTCAAAAAACTCTTTTCTCTGAAATCCAAAGAAAAGGTTCTTGAAAACGTGGATACATCAGACAGCGGCGTAATTGACATGGAAGCTCTGAAGAAGCAGATAAAAAAGACGGTTGAAGACGTTGGAGAGATAAAAGATTACCTGAGCCAGCGAAGAGACCTTTACATGGCAACACCCAAAGGCTGGCCTCTCATAGGGAATGTAACTTCACCCTATGGCAAAAGGAAGCATCCTATAACCGGTGAAAAAGATTTTCACAACGGAATAGATATAAGCGCCTCTCCGGGCAATCCTGTTACAGTCACTGCTGACGGCATAGTGAGTTTTGCCGGATGGCACGGCGGTAGCGGCAACGTTGTAGTTGTTGAGCACGGTTTCGGATTTTCAACGGTTTATGCCCATAACAAGATGAATGCGGTTAAGATAAGCCAGAGGGTAAAAAGAGGAGATGTCGTGTCCTATGTCGGCTCGACAGGAAATATAACAGGTCCCCATCTTCATTACGAAGTATGGAAGAACGGCAGTCCTGTTAATCTGAAACCTTTTATCTAAGGGAGGAATTAAGAAATGGGTTCAATCGGTTCAATGTTTTCAAAAAACACAGAAAAGCTCGGATCATTTATCGGCAGCAACTGTCATTTCAAAGGTGACATAAAAACACAGGGAACACTGCGGATTGACGGCACAGTTGAAGGCAATATTGAAGCTAACTGGCTCATACTTGGAGAAACAGCGCATCTTAAGGGCGATACCGTCTCAAGAGGCATTATTGTCGGAGGCAGGGTTGACGGCAATCTGAACGCCAGAGAAATTATAGAGATTAAGGCAAAAGGACAGGTTACAGGGGAGATTACGACAAGCAAACTCAGCATTGCAGAAGGTGCAATGTTTAACGGCCGTTCTTCAATGTTCAGAGAAGAATCAAATGTGGTTGAACTGCAGGCAAAGGAAAAGGTGTCTTAGACATTTTAATTCCGAAGGCACGTATAAATATGTTATACATTGTCCATAAATAAAAATAGGGAAGGTGAAACATGGAATGGAAGACTAGAGTTACAGAGATGCTGGGGATGAAATATCCTATTATTCAAGGGTCATACGGTGGATTTGGCACTTCAGCGATTGCAGCGCCTGTTTCCGAGGCAGGGGGTTTAGGTATTATTACTGCAGGGGCTTTGAAAACTCCGGAAATGCTCAGGGAAGATATACGAAAAGCCAGATCCATGACTGATAAGCCTATCTGTGTGAATCTTACTGTGGGGATGTGTCCGCATATCGATGAGATGCGGGAAGTTGCCATTGAGGAGAGTATCCCTGTCGTTGAAACCTCAGCATTTCAAGCCACCGATCATGGAAAGCGACTGAAGGAGGCCGGGGTTAAGTGGATTCACAAGGTAGCTACTGTTAAGCATGCAATAGTAGCTGAGAAACAGGGGGCTGATGCAGTTGTTATTGTTGGCATGGAGGGGGTCGGATTTAAGAGTGTGGACCAACTTCCTACACTTACCAGTATAACATGGGCAGTTAAACAGATAAAAATACCGGTAATTGCAGCCGGTGGTATTGGAGATGCTCGGGGATTTCTGGCTTCTTTGGCAATGGGGGCCGAGGCAGCGTATCTGGGAACAGCTTTCATGGCCACTAAAGAATGTCCCATATCAGAACGGCATAAGCAATATCTTGCGGATGTCGATCCGTCTGATCCTAAGCTTATGAAAAAGGTTTTGGCCCCACCTAACCCTTTGGACCTGGAAAAGGTTATGAAACTGAGAGGGAAGATTCCCCATGGTGAGTGGATGATGAAGCTGGAGAGGGTTTTATTGAAGGAAGACCCTGATGCTGATACGTCGTTTGAAAGTGATGAAGTACTAAAACTTGCTCCCGGCTCTCTGGCTGTGAGCGGAATAGACAAGATATTAACTGTGAAGGAACTCATAGACAGCATTATTAATGGCGCCGAAGATATTCTAAAAAGTGGGGTTTTTGCTGGGATAAGGGGTTAGAGAGTAGTAAGAGTTTTATATAAAGGAGGAAAGGATTATGATCAGATTAATAGGGTTTTTCTTTGCAGCTATTTTTTATTTCAATGGGATTCCCCATTTCATTCAAGGGATCTGTGGCAAGACTCACATGACCCCCTTCGCCCGCAAGTCACGTCCTTTGACCAATGTGATCTGGGGATTGATCAACTTTGTTATTGGAGAGGTGATAATGCACTTATCCAAAACGGACACATGGGAACCTTCCCAGATAGTGGCTTTCTGGCTGGGAGCAATTGTGATCTCTGTATACCTATCCATTTTCTGGAGCAATCCAGAGGCCAGGCTTCCATGGCATAAGGATTAAAAAGTTTTACCACTGTTATTCTAAAACTATACCTACGGCTGTCCCTTTCGCTACCAATCTATCGCTCTGGTCTTTGACCTCTACTTCTATTATTCTTGTCTTACGCCCATTGTGGATTACCCATGCCTCGGCAACTATATCTTCGTCTATCTTGGGAGAAGAAATAAAATTAACACTGAACTGACCCCCAACACACGGCCCCAAGGTCATAGCTGCGGTTCCACAAGTGTGATCGGCTAATGACAGGATGGCACCGCCATGAGGGGCCTTTGAGGGATTTAGCAACTCCTGCTTCAGCTTCAGGGATATCTTTGCTTTACCTTTAGAAACTTCAATTACTTTTAATCCAAGGAGCTTTGCATAACTGGAATTGTCACTCATTTCAGATATAGAATGAACATCATGGGAAATATTGCTTTTTGTTTTAACACTCATTGTATTCTTCCTCTGGGATCAACAATAGTATCTGTTTTCCAATTTGCATCATTTCTTTCTGGGTAGTCTCTATTGAAATGTAGGCCTCTGCTTTCCTTTCTTATCAAGGCAGATTCTATTATTAGCCTGGCTACTACGGCTATATTTCTCAACTCCACCAGATCGCTGGATATGGTAAAATTCCAGTAGTACTCTGTTATCTCTTCTTGAAGGAGTTGGATTCTCCTTTTGGCCCTGTTTAACCGTTTATCGGATCTCACAATACCTACATAGTTCCACATAAGACGCCTGATCTCATCCCAGTTTTGAGATACAACTACAGACTCGTCGCTATCTACGGCACCACTGGAATCCCATTGCGGAATATGGGGGGGGCTTTTTCGATCGTCCTTGATATCCTTGACACTTTTGATAGATGCACTATGACTGAATACCAATGCCTCTAAAAGAGAATTGCTTGCCAGTCTATTTGCTCCATGTAGTCCGGTAAAAGCTGCTTCTCCACAGGCATAGAGCTTTTTTATACTGGTCTCTCCGTTGATATCCGTCACTACTCCACCACATATATAATGAGCGGCAGGAACAACCGGAAGGAGTTCCTTTGTCATATCAATCCCGAAGGAAAGGCACCTTTCGTAAATATTGGGGAACCTTCGTTTGATTAAATCAGCATCCCTGTGGCTGATGTCTAGAAACACACAATCATCACCGCTCTTTTTCAATTCATTGTCAATCGCCCGGGCCACTATGTCTCTTGGCGCCAGATCCCCTGAAGGATGGTATTTCTTCATAAAAGGTGTACCGTCTCCTAGCCTGAGAATACCTCCTTCTCCTCTGAGGGCTTCAGATATTAAAAAAGACTTTGCATCAGGGTGATACAGACAGGTTGGGTGGAACTGAATGAATTCCATGTTGGCTATCCTGGCGCCTGCCCTGTATGCCATTGCCATTCCATCCCCGGTGGCAATATCGGGATTGCTGGTGATAAGATAGACTTTACCTGCTCCTCCAGTAGACAGGAGGGTCACTTTCGAAAGGAAGGTA
>JBAZOX010000023.1:0-17469 GCA_041648535.1 Desulfobacteria bacterium
CTTTCAATACTTGCAGATTTTGACAAAAGATTAAAGGAGTATAGACTAAATTTTCATATCAACCCTATTATTAACGCAGTATCCTTTCTTCCTAAGGATGAACTTGCAGCTATGGCGGAATCTCTTGTGAATCTTACATCTTTTAAAAGGAAGATTTCGTTAGATGCGGAAACAGTAGGTGGCCCTATTGATGTAGCCGTAATTTCAAAAGGTGATGGATTCATCTGGATCAAAAGAAAACATTATTTTAAACCAGAATTTAACCCCCATTTTTTTACAAACTATTTTCGTGAAAACAAGGAGGAGAGCGATGAAAAAGGATAAGTCAAAGACCCAGGAATACCGCTCGATGAAGGAGTACGAGAAAAGATATTATCCCGATTCATTCAAGAAACAATCTTTAGAGGTTAGCGATCCTAACACACTCGGCATTGTTCTAGCCAGGGAATCACTGAACAGGTTTAAGTATTTGATACAAAAAGAAAAGGTGTGCGTTTAATTTGCAAATATGTGATAGGTAAGTCATCTACTACAGCAAACAATTTTTTATTTTCAAGATAAGTGTTTGCAAAATAGATCTTCACTATCAGTCTTTTTAATTCTTGTTGACAAAATCCTCACCTCAAAACAAAAAGACCCCAATGTAGACACATCTGCGCTGGAAAAGCAAATTGATCAAATGGTTTATAAACTCTACAGCCTTACACCGGAGGAAATAGAGATTGTGGAAAATTCTAGTAAGAAATAAGAAGTCTTGGCTTCGGGGCATTCTCTCCTACGCTAAAGCTCGGGATTTGCTTTTGCCGCGACTGATGAGCAGTGCGATTGAGGTATAAAGTTATGAAAAAGAATAAACAGATTGCTAAACAAAATAGTTTCACAGAATTTCTACTCTATACTACACCAAACGGGAAAGTGAAGGTCGAGATATTTTTACATAATGAAAATATTTGGCTTACACAGGCGAAAATCGCCGAACTTTTTGGCGTGGAGAGAAGCGTAGTCACGAAACATCTTCAAAATATTTTCCAGGAAGGTGAGTTAGGCAAAAATTCAACTTGTGCAAAAATTGCACAAGTTCAAACAGAAGGATTAAGGCAAGTAACAAGAGATGTAGAATTTTATAATCTTGACGCTATTATTTCCGTTGGTTATCGGGTTAATTCTACTCAGGCAACGCATTTTCGTATTTGGGCGACTGAAAGGTTAAAGGAATACATTATTAAGGGCTTTACGATGAACGACGAGAAACTAAAAGATCCCTACAATATTTTTGGCAAGGATTATTTTGAAGAACAACTGGCGCGTATCCGCGATATTCGTTCCAGCGAGCGGAGGTTTTATAAAAAGATTACTGATATTTACGCGCAATGCAGTATTGACTATGATCCGAATGAGGAAATCACCAAGCAATTTTTTGCCACCGTGCAAAACAAACTCCACTTTGCAATGACAGGAAAAACTGCCGCTGAGATAATACACGGAAGAGTAGATAGTACTAAAACTAATATGGGGCTGACGGTTTGGAAAAACTCTCCAAAAGGTAAAATTCGAGAGTCCGATGTCGTGATTGCTAAAAACTATCTGAATGAAAAAGAGCTCGATCATTTAAATCGAATTGTGACCATGTATCTTGATTACGCCGAGATGCAGGCGCAAAAAGGAATTGCAATGCGCATGGAGGATTGGGTGAAAAAATTGGATGCTTTTCTCCAGTTTAATGAAACAGAAATTCTGCAAGATAAGGGAAAAGTTTCGCACGAAATCGCGGAAGCGTTAGCGCTTGGAGAATATGAAAAATATCGCTCAACACAGGACAAAAATTATGTTTCCGACTTTGATCGCGAAGTCAAAAAAATATTGGATTCTGAAAAGAAAAAACAATGACATAATGGTACCATATAGGCATGAGGATGTAGATATTAAGCTGTTAACAATACATCCTTTAAAGGAAGGGCAAAAAGAAAATCGCATTCAATCAGGGAGATGGAGGAAAATATAATGGACGATTTCAAGGTTTTTTATGATGAAGAAGAGGATATCTGCCGCCCCCAAATCCTCGCCGCCAAAAAGAAAATCCCCAATGCCGACACATCGGCGCTGGAAGGGCAGATTGAGCTATGATTATCACCTGTTGGGGTTCCAGAGGTTCTGTACCGGTGTCAGGTAGAGAATACCTGAGGTATGGTGGAGATACCACATGCCTTGAAATAAGGACCAAAGATGACGACATCCTCATCGTTGATGCAGGAACAGGTATCAGAAAGTTAGGAAACAAACTACTCAGAGAAAATCGGCAAAACTATCATATCATATTCACACATGCTCACTGGGATCATATTTTGGGGTTTCCGTTTTTCAAACCGATCTATGTCAATGGAACAAGCTTAGATTTGCATGGATGTCGATTTGCCCAGTCTTCTGTGAAAGATATTTTTTCTAAATCCATGACACCCCCATACTTTCCTGTAAATTTTGGAGACCTTAAGGCTGATATTTCCTATCATGGAGCATGCAACGGGTGTTTTGAGATAAGTTCTATTCAGGTGACTCCGATCCTCCTAAATCATCCTAATCAAGGTATCGGGTACAAATTTGTCGAGGGTGGTAAGAGTTTTGTTTTTCTGACAGACAACGAATTGTTTTATAAACACCCCGGCGGACTCGATTTTGGAGATTATGTTGAATTTTCTGCAAACACTGACTTGCTGATCCATGATTCTGAATACACGGAAGAAGAATACAAGATGACAAAAGGATGGGGACATACTGTCTATAAGGATGCACTCCGATTGGCTTTGGATGCAAATGTAAAGCAATTTGGTCTGTTCCATCACAATCAAGACAGATCGGATGTAGCATTGGATGAAATTGTTGAAGATTGTCATGGCATCATTGAAGGACAAAATGCAACTTTGCAATGCTTCGCTGTCTATGCAGGAATGGAAATTACGTTGTAGCTAGGCTCCTAAACATGAATTTCAAACAACAGCGTGTTGGAGATTTGGGTAAAGCCAAATGCTTTCAGTACTTCCCAAACACGCAGACGTTATATGAAATGTACCGCAAAGGGAAAAAACAGGGGCTTTATATAATATCGTCCAAATTCCGGGAACCGTGAACAACACGATGAATCTCAACGGTTCTACCACGAATAATGTAAAATACGAGGTAGGATTCAATGACGAGGATTCGATAACCTGAATTCTTGAGTTTTTCGTCACGTGGTACGTGACCAAGTAAGGGGTGTGTTTTGAGGCTGCTAATACGCTGGTCGAGTTTTTCAACAAACGCTGCGGCATTGGCCGGACTGTCATTTGCGATCCAGTCGAATATTGAAACAAGGTCGTCAACGGCAACAGGAAGGTAACGGAGGATGTATTTATCTGCCATGCAAGCGCTGCCTGAGCTTTTTCATCACTTGCGTATGAGTAAGCCCTTTTTCCCCTGCCGCTGCCTGGGCTTGAGCGACAGCAAGTTTCCCAAAAAGGTCGACCCTTGCTTTGAGTCTTTCATAGTGTTCGATACTCATAACAACAAGGTCGCCTTCACCATTCGTGGTCAAGTAAACGGGTTCGTCTTGTTCATGGCACAACGAAGCAATATCTCTTGTTTGATTGCGAAGGCTTGATATAGGTTTTATGATTGGCATGAGTACTCCTTTTAAAGATTTTATGAAAATAATATTATCACATAATATTGATAAAATCAAGAACGAATTTGCGGCACACTTCAGATAACACAGCACAAACGATTTTCATATAAACCCTATGGAGCTTCTTTTGCAACGGAAACGATACCCTAAATTGCCAGCTTGTGGCTTTTGGAAAAAACTAATTAAATTAAAGGAGAAGGTTTCATGACCAATGGAAAGAAGGTAGCTGAGAATATATACTTAATAGATGCCAGGGTGTTTGGTATACCCAATTTTACCTCAGCCTATTTGATAGCAGGTGAAAAATTGGCCCTGATAGAGACCGGCCCAACTAAATCAGCCCCTTTTATCATTGAAGGAATTAAAGGGGTTGGATTTGACCCTGCTGACATATCATATCTTGTTGTTACCCATATCCACTTAGATCATGGAGGAGGAACCGGCACATTAGTCAGGGAGATGCCTGAGGCAAAGGTAGTGGTTCACGAAAAAGGTGCAAGGCACATGATAGACCCTTCAAAGCTGGTAAACAGCTCGAAGAGGGTTTTCGGAGACTTGATAGATGAGTGGTATGGAGAGGTTTTGCCTGTGGAACAGGACAGGATAATCCCCGTGAAGGGTGGTGAGATAATCGATCTGGGTAAAGGTCAGAGGCTTCGGATGATCGATTCCCCCGGGCATTCCAACCACCATATCTGTATATACTCAGAGAAAGAGAAGGGGCTTTTTACAGGGGATGCAGTGGGGGTATACCTTTCCGATCCAGGGAGGCTGATACCCACAACCCCTCCTCCGGAATTCGATCCGGATGTAAACGTGGAGACGATTAAAGGTTTTTTGGGGCTTGATTTGAAGCTCCTGCTGTTTTCTCATTTTGGGATTACAGAAAAGGTAAATCAGACGCTGAATATGGGCATTGACTGGCTTATGAAATGGAAAGAGAGTGTTTCAGGAATGATGAGTAAGGGTCTGTCTCCGGAAGGGATTATTGAGAAGTTCAGGACAGATACGAGGGAAGCACTGGGTTCAGATAGAGGGAATGAACTCCTCTATCAATGGGTAATAGAACACCACATCCCCATGTGTGCAATGGGGTATCTCAACTACTTCAAGAAGAAGGATTTATAATCCTATAGTATTGTCAAAAATAAGTTGATTTTTTTAAATTTCTGTCTAAAATTTAATAAAATTGGAGAGCCAGGATTAAATATCTGAGAGTGATCAGGGGCAGGGGGTATTACTTCAGATTAGCAAAGGCGCCAGGAGGTAACGATGGTTAAGGCAAAACATGATGTTGATGTTCTTGAAAAATGCCCGACGGGCATCAAGGGTCTCGATGAGATCACGAAGGGAGGGCTTCCGAGAGGCCGGCCAACCCTGATCTGCGGCAGTGCGGGTTCCGGCAAGACACTTTTCGCCATGGAGTTTCTCATGCGGGGCGCCATGGATTACGGAGAACCCGGGGTCTTCATGACCTTCGAGGAGACGCCGAAGGATCTCGCGAAGAACTTCATCTCCCTTGGTTTTGATCTCCCGGACATGATGGCGCGTGGCCTCATCGCAATGGACCACGTTAAAATCGAGCGAAACGAGATTGAGGAGACGGGTGAGTACGACCTGGAAGGATTGTTCATCCGCCTGGGGAATGCCATTGATTCTATCGGAGCAAAGCGGGTTGTCTTAGATACCATAGAAGCGCTTTTCTCCGGGCTGTCTAATACCGCTATCCTTCGGGCAGAGCTTCGTCGGCTTTTTCACTGGTTGAAAGACCGCGGTATGACGGCCATCGTTACGGGGGAAAGCGGCGACAAGATGCTGACACGCTACGGGCTCGAAGAATACGTGGCCGATTGCGTGATCCTCCTCGACTTCCGCATCGAGGAGCAAATTTCCACCCGCCGCCTGCGTATTGTCAAATACCGCGGCTCATCTCACGGCTCCGACGAGTATCCCTTCCTGATAGACGAGAGCGGCCTCTCTATCCTGCCAATCACTTCCCTGGGGCTCGACTACCCCGTTTCCACGGAGCGCATCTCCACGGGCATCCCCAAGTTGGATACAATGCTTGGTGAGAAGGGGTTCTACCGGGGCAGCACCATCCTCGTCTCCGGTACAGCGGGCACAGGCAAAACAAGTTTGGCGGCTACCTTTGCCGTCGCCGCCTGCCTGCGAGGTGAGCGCTGCCTGTATTTTGCCTTCGAGGAATCGCCCAGCCAGATCATCCGGAACATGAGCTCCGTCGGCATGGATCTCACCCGATGGGTGAAGAAGGGGCTTCTCAAGTTTCATTCAGCCCGGCCTTCGCTTTACGGCCTGGAGATGCATCTTCTCACCTTCCACAAGGTGATCGAGGAGTTCAATCCCCAGGTTTTCATTGTAGACCCGATCAGCAACCTGAGCGCCGCGGGAACAGCAAAGGAGGTCAAATCCATATTAACGCGCCTGATTGACTATTTGAAGATGAAAAAGATCTCTACTTTCCTTACGGACCTCACCCATTTTACAGGCAGCCTTGAACACACAAGCGAAGAGGTATCTTCTCTGATCGATACATGGCTTCTCCTCCGGGATATCGAACTCAATGGGGAACGCAACCGGGGCCTCTACATTTTGAAGTCCCGCGGCATGGCCCACTCCAACCAGATTCAAGAGTTCCTGCTCACGAACCAGGGCATTGGTCTGATCGACATCTATACCGGTTCCGGCGAGGTATTAACCGGCAGCGCCCGAGCAACCCAGGAAGCCGGGGAAAAGGCCTTTGATCTGGCACGCTGGCGTGAGGTGGATCGCAGGCTCCGCGAGCAGGAGCGCAAGAGGAATGCCCTGGAAACAAAGATAGCAGCGCTGCGTGCCGAGTTCGATGTGGAAACTGAAGAGGTGCATTTGATGGCGGAAGAAGAGCAAACAAGACAAGCTGTCCAGGCAGAAGACCGTTTAGATATGGCGCATCTTCGCAAGGGGAAACCTTCAGCACCGCAGGCGTTGCGCTCGAAAAAGAAGAGGAAAGGAGAGTGAGATGAAAGCTGTATCATCAGGAAAGGGGAAGAAAGCAAAGACCGATGCGACAGAACAAATCTGGAATCTCCGGTTATATGTAGCCGGTCAGACCCCGAAATCGCTTACGGCCTTTGCTAACTTAAAGAAGATCTGCGAAGAGCACCTTGAGGGGAAATACAGTATTGAAGTGATAGACCTTTTAAAGAATCCCCAGCTTGCTAAAGGGGACCAGATTATTGCCATACCGACACTGGTAAGGAAGCTTCCTGAACCGCTTAAAAAGATTATCGGAGATCTGGCTGACACAGAGCGCGTGCTGGTGGGACTCGACATCCGTTCTGTCTCGGGATGAAAAATCAGGTAGATAGACTGTAGGCTTTTAGACTGTGCGGTTACTAACAGCCTTCAGCCTACAGCCTAAACACCTGAGTAGTAACTTTTGGAGTAACAGCCATGGAGATGAAAAGAGTGAAAACGAGCACTGAGGAATTCGAAAAAGCGGCAGCGAAGGGAGATTGGGCAAAGCACGTTCTGCGGCTGTATGTTACAGGGATGACCCCAAAGTCAACCCAGGCAATCGCCAATGTCCGGAAACTCTGTGAAAAACACCTAACAGACCGCTACGAACTCAAGGTGATAGACATCTACCAGCAGCCCGAGCTGGCCAAGGAAGAGCAGATTATTGCCACCCCAACGCTCATCAAGAAACTCCCCCTGCCACTCCGGAGATTCATCGGCGACATGTCGGATACGGAAAGGTTTCTTGTAGGCATCGGTCTGAAACCCCAAGAATTCATGAGTGCGAATCAATGAACAAATCGGATAGAACACGCCGGCAACTTTTGGATGAGTTGCAGGAACTCACATCGCGGATGATGGAATCTGAGGAAACTCTGCGCGCTATCCTGAGCGGTGAGGTGGATGGTCTGGTTGTCTCAACGGCGGAAGGAGACCGGGTCTTTACACTATCGGGCGCCGAGCATCCTTACAGGGTCATGGTCGAAACCATGAACGAAGGGGCCGTCACCCTGGCCTCCGACGGCACGATCCTTTACTGTAACCAAAGTTTTGCAGATATCGTCCAAGGGGCTCTGGAAAAAGTAATGGGATCTTCAATCTACCAATACATTTCATCAACAGACCTGCAATTATTTGAGGCATTGCTTGAGCGTGGTTTAAAGGGGAACAGTGAGGGGGAACTTGCCTTACAGGTCGGAGGTGAAAATTCTGTACCGGTCTTACTTTCCGTAAGTACCCTTCAGCGCACGGATATTCCCGGTGCGGTGTGCGCCGTAATAGTGGACATCACCGAGCGCAAGAAGATGGAGGAGGCGCAAAAGATTTCTGAAACTCGCTACCGCCGTCTCTTTGAAGCAGCTCGAGATGGAATATTAATCCTCGATGCCGAGACAGGACAAATAGTGGATGTTAACCCATTCGTGTTAGAAATATTGGGTTATTCACGTGAGGAGCTCTTAGGGAAGAAACTCTGGGAAATTGGCACCTTTAGAGATATTGAAGAATCGAAAGCCACCTCTGCGGAATTGAAGAGCAAAGGATATGTTCGCTACGATGATTTACCGCTGGTGACGAAAGACGGGCGTACAATTGCCGTCGAATTTGTCAGTAATGTCTATCTGGTCAATCATCACAAAGTGATTCAGTGTAACATCCGCGACACCACTGAACGGAAACTTACAGGAGAGGCTTTAAAAAAATCTCACAACGAACTGGAACGACAAGCTGTCGAACTTCGGACAGCTCTTTCTGAAGTCAAAACATTGAAAGACCGACTGGAGGCTGAGAATATTTATTTCCGTCACGAGAACAAAATGAGACATCAATTTACCCATATTCTCGGGCAAAGCGATGGTCTCAAGTATGTTCTCTATCGAGCGGAGCAGGTCGCTCCTATGAACACAACGGTCCTTATCCTCGGTGAGACCGGTACGGGGAAGGAGTTGATTGCTGCCGCCATCCACAACATGAGCCCCCGCAAGGAACGGCCATTGATCACGGTCAACTGTGCTGCCCTGCCGGGCAATTTAATTGAGAGCGAATTGTTCGGCCGGGAGAAGGGGGCATTTACCGGGGCCGATACCCGGCAGGTCGGCCGATTCGAGGTTGCCAATGGTTCCACCATTTGCCTGGACGAGATCGGGGAGCTACCGTTGGAGTTGCAGGCCAAGCTACTCCGGGTGATTCAGCATAACGAGTTTGAGCGCCTGGGCTCGTCCCATACCGTCAAAGTTGACGTACGGATCGTGGCAACGACCAATCGAGACCTGGAGGAAGAGGTCCGCAAGGGCCGGTTTCGGCAGGACCTTTACTATCGGCTCAACGTCTTCCCCATCACTGTCCCACCACTACGGCAGCGGAAAGAAGACATCCCGCTGATGGTCCAGGCCTTCATAGAGCGCTATTCCAGGAAATTGGGAAAACAGATCACGTCGATCCAGAAGGAGACGATGAAGGCGCTTCAGGATTACCCGTGGCCCGGGAACGTCCGGGAGCTGGAAAGCATCATTGAACGGGCCGTGATCTTGTGCCCCGGTCCGGTCTTGCAACTGGCAGATAAACTGGAGTTTTCATCCCTCCCATTGTCATCTACCATGAGAACCCTGGAAGAAACGGAGCGAAACCAGATTCTTAAAATCCTTTCAGAAACCCGATGGCGCATCGAGGGAAAGGACGGGGCCGCAGCGATCCTGGGCCTCCACTCGAGCACCTTAAGAGCGAGGATGCATAAGCTCGGGATAGTCCGGCCGGAGACAAAAGAATAAAACCAACGAGAATACAAAAGCCAGAATGCAGAATACAGAATATTTTTATTCTGTCTCCTGGCTCCTGAATATTCAAAGTATCCCTCAATATGTTGAGGTTCCACCAAATATTGAGGCCAAACAAATCCTTTCACACTCCTCCACTGTTCTCTCCTATTAAGCTAATCTCTTGTTATTAAAGGAAGATTCAAAACTATTGATTCTTCCAGGTTGTTGGCAAGCCATTTGCAGATAGCCTTTGTATGGTCCTATTAATTATACGAATGAATGTCCTTTCTGAGAAGCGCATGGAGCTGTCCCAGACGATTGCTTCACTGATCGGCTCCATAAGGACGGAGAAGGGATGTAAGCGCTGCGACCTTTGTCAGAGTATCGAGGATGAAAATAAACTCTGGCTTCTTGAGGAATGGGATACCCAGGAAAACCTTAAGGGCTACCTAAAGTCAGGGCGTTTTAAGATACTCCGGGGGGCGATGAACCTTCTCAAAGAGCCATATGAAATGACGTTCTATTCCGTTTTTTCATCCGAAGGGGAGATGGAGACGATTTAATGGATATAGTTAGGTATTTGAAAAGGAGGGTAGTCAGCAGGTCCAGAAAGATTTTGACAAAGCTTGCTATACTGTCAGGAGAAAAGGTCTCGTAATGAACCAGTTCACAATCACATTTACAGAGAGGAGTAACCGTTATGAAAAAGAGAAATATCGTTATCCACTTTTTAGTGCTTCTTATGCTGATTGCCACCTTTGCAGCCTGTGCATCTACACGCACACACGAAAGTGCAGGTGAATACGTTGACGATTCGGTCATCACGACCAAGGTAAAATCTCTGCTTGCAGCAGATGATTTTCTCAAGTCATTTCAGATCAGTGTCGAAACTTACCAGGGCACGGTTCAACTGAGCGGCTTCGTTAATTCTCAAAATGCCGTGGGTAAAGCAGGTGAAATCGTAATGAGCGTCAAAGGGGTCAAATCCATAAAGAATGATCTGATCGTGAAATAGGGCGAAGGAGGAATACCATGAAATCCAGCACGAAGGACCAGGCGAAAGGCAAGTTTCACAAAGTAAAGGGTAAGATCAAGGAGATCGCCGGGGAACTGAGCGATAATCCAAAGTTGGAAGCTGAAGGTACCGATGAAAAGATAGCCGGCAAAGTTCAGGAAAAGATCGGTCAGGTCAAGAGGGTTTTGGGGAAGTAGTGAGACCTGCGTATCATGCACCGGCGTGTCCTTTGACCTCCGGCTGCGGTTGCAGGATACACCACAACCAGGACTCCGAAAGGCAAGAGGTCTTCGGAGTAGAAGAGTTCAAAAAACAACAGCAACAACAATAAAAGGAGAATTTACTATGAAAGCAATATCTTCTCTAATGGTGGCAGCGGCGGCTATGGTGGCGCTCAGCGTGCCTGTGCCCGCTTTTTCACAGATGATGGAAATGGGCAATATGGACAAGATGGGTGATATGATGGGCATGTGCATTAAACATGCAGATAAGATAGGACTTACCGATGACCAGATCGTGAAAATGAAGCCTGTCCATAGCGAAATGCAAAAAAAACAGGCCCGATTCAAAGCTGACCGGAAAATTGCAGGGATCGAACTCATGGAAATCATGGAAGTGAAAGATTTTGACTTAGAGAAGGCCGGCTCTGCAGTTAAAAAAATTGCAGAGATAAAAACAGCCCATCATTTGGAAATGTTAAAAGACATGAAAGAAATGCGGACTATT
Source organism: Desulfobacteria bacterium (assembly GCA_041648535.1). Classification (GTDB taxonomy): domain Bacteria; phylum Desulfobacterota; class UBA8473; order UBA8473; family UBA8473; genus UBA8473. The sequence continues at coordinate 11,165 of JBAZOX010000023.1, forward strand.
TTGACGGACGAACAGTTTAAGAAAATGAAGAGGGTGATGTCCATGAATATGGGTGAGAAAAAACCGGCAAAGATGATGATGAGGAAAAAATAATAATCAATTTGTCAGATAGAATGCCGGCTATCTGATGACTGGTATCGGTGTGCGTCGGCCGGCAACGGTGCGGGAAAAGACAGACCGCGTTAACATATTGTAGTCCCGGCAGTTTCATGAATTAAGAAAAGGAAAAAGAGAATGAAGAGGATGAAGAGATCAATGGAATTGATGGTGTATTTGTTTCTTGTAGCGGTGGCGATGGTTCCGTCATCCTCGGCTGCAGACGCTCCAGCTATGGTGGTAGGTCGCGTATATCATGTCGAAGGGGATCTGCTCCGTTATGTTCCCGGGGAGGAGGACTGGGTGGCCGTGGTCAGGGACGCACCCTTCGGCACAGAGGACACACTCTTTTCAGGAAGCCGGGGGATGGCGGAGCTGATCGTCCCCAACGGGACCTGGATCAGGATCGGGAACAGCACACAAATCCAGTTCATCACCCTTGATACGGACCTGGCGGAAATGGACGTTGCTTCGGGCGTGGGCCGGTTCTACAACAAAAGCTCCGACACGGTCATCAAAACCACAAGTCCCTTCGGGTACGTCCTATCCTATCCCGGCACGGTCTTCGACTTCTACGTGGGCGACAACTCCGTTGAAGTCTTTGCAGTGAAGGGGAAAGTGAGTTTCGTCCACTCGGCAACCGACGCCAAATACGACGTGGCGGCAGGGTCTCCTTCGATCCTCGCCGACGAGCAGCAGGTGTCGTCAGGTGAGGGAACTGCCGATCCTGACTGGGACAGGTGGAACACCGTCCGTGAAAACTTTTGGGCGACGAAGGCCAGGGTGAGGGGCCGCTCAGCCGAATATCTTCCGCCCAGTCTCCAAGACGAGGCGTATGCCCTTGAAGAGAACGGAAGGTGGGAGAGCGTCCCCTATGAGGGAACGTCGCGCTGGTTCTGGCGGCCTAGAGTAGTTGTAGGCTGGTCGCCTTTCACTGTGGGCCGCTGGACCGACTGGTACGGGGACCAGACCTGGATTCCGGCAGAACCTTTCGGTTACGTCACCCACCATTACGGCAACTGGGTCTACGTGGGGAATTACTGGTACTGGGCCCCGCCTGTGGTGAGCGTGCGCGTCGGTCTCCCCCTCCTCGACGTGGGCTTCTACTGGTATCCTGGAAGGGTTTCATGGATTTATACTGGAACCTATGTGGGATGGGTGCCTCTGTCACCGCGCGAGACGTACTACAGCTACCGCCACTGGGGAGGCCCTCATGTTGTGGTCGTGAACAACGTCAACATCACCCGGATCAACATCAACGTCAGGAATTATGCCTACGCAAACCATGCCGTCGTGGTCCCCCAGAACGATTTCTACGGTGTGAGCAATTACAGGAATGTACGGGTGACCAACATTAACCGCTCCACCATCATCAACAACTACCGTGCGGCGCCTGTCGTTAATAACACAGTGATAAACAATTACACAACGATCAAGCAGCGGCATAACTACACGAACGTAACAGTGAACGAGAAGCCTCACAGCACCGTCATTAAACGTATCCAGCAGAATCAGGCAATCATCCGTGAGGGCAGGAAAGAAAAGGCTTCCGTGGTCCAGGAACGAGTGAAGAGCATCCCGGAGGGGAGGGTCAGCCGCGAGGCCCGGATCGAAGCGCCCAAGGTCACGAACTATATCGTACCAGTCAACCAGGTGAACCGGCCGAAATCAGAAATAAAGCTTCAGCGAAGGAAAATCAAAAGTCCCGGGGTAGCCAGGTTGCCTGAGCAGCAACCTTTTCAGCCTAGACAGCCTGCTGCACGACCAGAGCGCGTGGCGCCTGTAAGGCCGAGTCAGCAGGAGAAACCCGGTCAACTAGCAGGACCAGAACGAGAGCGTCCTGCAAAACCTGTTCAGCCTGGACAGCCTGTTGCACGGCCTGAGCGTGTGACACCGCCAAAACCAGCTCGGCAGGAGAAGCCCGGTCAACCTTTAGAGAGAGAAACCGAAAAATTCAGGGGCCGTAAACCTGCTGAGGGAGGTGTGGAAACAACCAAAGAAAGCAAGCCACCGGAAAAAGTAGAACCGGGGAAACTTAAAGAGACCATCAAGCCGTCAGAAAGAGGAGCAATAGAAAAACCAAAGGTTAAACCGCCCGAGAAAGATTTGGAAAAATCCCGGGGGGCCAAACCACCGGAAAGAGCAATAGAAAAACAAAAGGACCAGGGGACGTTGGAAAGGCAAATAGAGAAACAAAGAGAACAGAGGTCTGTAGAAAAACAAATAGAAATACCAAAGGAACCGAGACCCTCTGGAAAAGATCTAGAAAAACAAAGAAGGCGGAAACTTCCCGAGGAAGAAGGGGAAAAACCGAGGGAGTAAACGGGCAACTAAGGATAGTATAAAATGGACGGACGAATTCTGCCGTCGGAAAGGAGTCGAACATGCTTTGGACCATATGTGTGGTTGTCCTGATTCTCTGGCTTCTGGGATTCGTGAGTGGCTACACGATGGGTGGACTCATTCATATCCTGCTCGTCGTCGCCATCGTCGTGGTGCTGGTCCGGGTCATTCAGGGACGAAGACCGTTGTAGCCATTTGGACCATTACCGGAGGAGACAAAGTGTTTGGAAAGGAGGTAGTCAGCAGGTCCAGAAAGATTTTGACAAAGCTTGCTATACTGTCAGGGAAAAAGGTCTCGCAACCAATCATTTACTTTACTAGGTAGCCGATTTATGGTACTACCACTGCAATAAAATGAGGTCAAATCGTTTAACCTTTACACAAGGAGATTGCAGTGGCCCGGTACAAAGATTACTCCTATACCCAGGGAAAATTCATCCCTATCTTTTTCGAGAAACAAATCTCCTGTTTTAGGAACGAATGAAGCAAGAGGATCCGTTAAGTCCATCTGAACTAAGATAATATGAAGACTATATGATGCCAAAGATTTATCAATAGTGATAGAAAACTTTTGACAATACGATCCTATAAAAAAGGAGGAAAAAAATGCTAAAAACCAGAGTCACTGAAATGTTTAATATCAAATACCCTTTCATTGGCGGAACAATGATGTATATCACCGATGCAAAATTTGTAAGTGCAATAGCTGAAGCCGGAGGTCTTGGCATACTCCCCTCTGCCTTTTACAGGACTAAAGACAGTTTTAGAAACGCCATTAAAGAGATTAAGGATTCTACTGACAAACCATTTGCCGTTAATATAAATCTGTTCCCCATGATGCAGCCCATCGATAACAATGAGTATCTGGATGTAATTATTGAGGAAGGGGTTAAGGCAGTTGAAACAAGCGGACACAGGGCACCGGATGACATTCTTGCCAGGTTAAAACCCGAAGGAATAAAGTTAACCCATAAATGCGTAGGGGTGCGCTATGCCCGCAAGGTTGAATCCGTCGGTGTCGATGCAGTAACCGTTGTTGGCTTTGAGAACGGAGGGGCAACAGGGATGCTCGACATCACAACCCTCTGTCTTGTGCCTGCCGTGGTAAATGCAGTTAAGATACCGGTAATTGGCGGCGGCGGTGTGTCTAACGGAAAGGCTATTTTGGCCCTTCTGGCACTTGGAGCCGAAGGGGTTATTATGGGGACCAGGCTTCTCTTAACTGAGGAGTGCCCCATACATGAAAACGTAAAGAGAGCCCTCCTGGAAGCCAAAGAGACGGATACGGTTTTAGTGTTGCGCCCTTACGGGAATACACATAGGTGTCTGGTTACCGATGTCACAAAAAAGGTACAGGGGTTAGAGAAGGAGAACGCGCCCTTTGAAAAGGTATATCCTTTGATTGAGGGGGCTAAAAATCAGAAATTGGTTAAAGAAGGAGACTTGGGTAGTGGATTCCTTTCATGCGGCCAGGGTATTGGGCAGATTGACAGGATCCTGCCCATTAAAGAACTCTTTGAACAACTAGAAGAAGAGGTATCTAATACAAGCAAGAGGATAGGTGATCTTATTGGTTAGGTGTCAATCTGTAGCTTGGGTAGAATTGGTAAGGTAATCACTCAGTTTTCTCAATAGACGTTTGTGGCGCTCGGCTGAGATGAAACCAATTGAACCAAGCACACGATGACGCGGTAACACCGCTAAAAAACCGAGTCGAATCAGAGATTTTGTTCGAATACAGCTTGACTTAAAATCCGCATCAGCAGGAGAGATAAGCTCGTCAAAATCCTTGACATATTGGTGTAGCTGTGTGCTGACACCGCAAACAAGCAGATCACGATAGGGCGGCATTTCCCGCAGGAAGATCGCAGGCCTTTCCTTTAGTTTACCATCAACCTGGGGAATTGGTGTAAGAATGACGTTACCTTCCTTCATAGTCGGGATTCACCTCTTTGAGTAAGTCTGATGAATACTCAGGCTCGTTCTCTCCGTATGCGTCTTCTAGTCTCTGACTTGATAAATTTAACCAACTTTCATGCTCATTGTCAGATTTTTGTCCTAGAAGAATAGTGACAATCAGTTTCGTATTCGGTTCCAGGTCAAATGGCTCATCCAAGCAAATTCGCTCACCATCAAAATGAGCCGGCACAGCTATCATTGGCATAATCTATTCCTCTCCTTTGAATTGCTCCGTCTAACCATTGTTTATCAGGCCGATATGCCCTGATAAGTTGATATTGAATGGATTTTCTGGTAAATTTACCTCATTCCTGTTATCAATAAAACGCAATCATTTTAACAGGGGATAGAAACAAATGTCAACATCAAAAAACCGTAAATTGCCGGATAAAACAAGTGAAATTATGCAGTTACATCACTAGTCGAGAGATGCCAAGGGTTGCCAGGATAGTTTTCCCGTCAATGCTCTACCGCATCATCAGCATGGGGAATAACCGAGAGCGGATAATTAGACCATACCTGACCAGGCCTGAAAGGGCCTTTGCAGCCCTTTCAGGTGTGGTGTAAACAGGGATTGAATTCTTTTCAAATACATCTATTGCTTCTTGAGACTCCTTTTGATGTGAATTTATACACATTACAACAGGCTTTCCGTATTCCTTCTTCAATTCCACCATGCCCTTGAACAATTCCTTGAAGGGTACAACAGGATGGGGCAGCATGAAGAAAATCAAGGCATCAATGTTGCTGTCTCCTAAAACGGCCCTTATCACTGTATCCAGAACTTTCCAGCCTCTTGCAAACCCAAGATCCACAGGGTTGGTCATTATTGTCATAGGGGGTAAAACCTCTTCCAGTATCTTTTTTGTCTTGTCTGAAAAGCTTGGCAGTTTCAGGCCTTTGGTTGCGCATACATCTGTTATCATAATCCCTGGGCCTGCCTGAAAGGAAAGGACGGCTATCCTGTCTCCCTTTGGCGGTGAAGAAAGAGACAGTATCTTGGCTATGTCAAGCAATTCCTCGCAGTCGCCGGCAGGTATAATGTTTGATTGCTTAAAAGCGGCATCATACAGTTCATATTTGCCTGCTATGGACCCTGTATGAGAATATGCCGGCTTGTAAGCGGCAGGTGATTTTCCCACCTTACAGGCCACTATGGGTTTTTTAAGGGCTGCTTTTTTGGCTGCCGATATAAATCTGCGGGGATCATCTATACCCTCTATGTACAGAAGAATGACATCTGTGTCATTATCATCAACCAGGTATTCCAATAAATCCGCATATTCTACATTACACCTGTTCCCCAGACCAACAACTTTACTGAACCCTATATTTTCAGCCACCCCCTGATTTACTATTACATGAGCGATTCCGCCACTTTGGCTTATAACTGCAATACTGCCCTTCCTCAATTGGGATAGGTATGGAGAAAAAGATGCATTTAGTCCTATATGGGTGTTCACCATCCCAAATGTATTCGGCCCGATTATCTTTATTCCAGCCCTGTCAGCTATTTCTGCCATTTCCTTCTGGAGGTTGCGCCCGTCTTGATGCCCCAGTTCTTTGAACCCAGCAGTGATAATTACGGCCCCTTTGACCCCTTTATCTTTGCATTCGTCTAGAACGCCAAATACCAAATGGGCCGGTACTACTATAATGGCCAGGTCGATCTTCTTTTCTTGGATGGAACCAAGGGTAGGATATGTCTTTATGCCTAAAATCTCGTTGGTATTAGGATTAACAGGGTATACCTTTCCTTTAAATCCTCTGTTCTTAAGACTGTCAACACACTGATGGCCCATCTTTGAAGGGTCTTCCGATGCCCCAATGATGGCTACTGAATCAGGATTAAATAAAACATCAAAACTATTTTTCATTCTACTTTATCCTTATTCGTAACTGATCAG
>JBAZOX010000024.1:0-17409 GCA_041648535.1 Desulfobacteria bacterium
AGAAGTATAACTTGATGACCACTGTCAAGGGTCTATTTACGGCAGGTTGCGGAGTAGGTGCATGTGCCCATAAGTTTTCAAGTGGCTCACACGTACAGGGAAGGATCGCAGCAAAGTCAGCATTGAAGTATGCCAATGACAGGAAGGACTATACACCAACGCTGTCTGATGCTACAATAGCTAAATTCAAGGAAATAGTATTGAAACCAATGACTGTCTATGATGAAAATTGCGCATATACAACTAGTGACGATGTGAATCCTAACTATATATCCCCGCACAATTTCCTGTTCAGGCTGCAGAAGATAATGGGAGAATACGTTGGTGGATGGGAAACCTTGTATGGAACAAATGACAAGCTGCTCGAGATCGCCCTCTGGAAGTTAGCATTCTGCCAAGAGGATATAGAGAAGCTTGCTGCTAAAGACCTTCATGAGCTAATGAGGGCTTGGGAGACTGTTCACAGGTACTATGTTGGTGAGGCATGTGCAAGGACAAGGCTTGCCAGGAAAGAGTCAAGATGGCCTGGGTACTACTATAAGCACGATTACCTGAAACTGGATGAAAATGAGAAGCATTTTGTAAATGTGAAGTACGATATGGATAAGAACGAATGGAGCGTACTTGAAAGGCCAATGATCCCTATTATTTAAGGGAGATGTATCAATGGGGGCGACTGTAAGGTCGCCCCCACATTTTATTAGAGAATTGTCTATGAATGAAGAGTATGCTGAAAAATGCCAGGCACTATCCCTGGAAAGCAGATTCAGATTCTCATGCCACAATGAGATTTCTTGTTTTAACACCTGTTGCGGTGATATAAATATCTTTCTTATGCCTTATGATATCCTGAGGATGAGGAGGGCTATGGGGTTGTCTTCGGGAGAATTCTTAAAGGGATATACCATTCCGTTATTGGCAGATGAGGGGTTGCCTTTAGTAGTGCTTAAGATGATGGAGGATGAAAACAAGATATGTCCTTTTGTTACATCTGATGGATGTAAGATATACCAGGATAGGCCATGGTCGTGCAGGATGTATCCCGTTTTTCCCTCTTCTTCAGGAGAAGAAGGGTTTATTATAAAAGAAGGGGACTCATGTCTTGGATGTAAAGAGGAAAAATTGTGGACAGTAGAAGGGTGGAAGAAGGATCAGGGGATCGATATATATGATAAAATGAACGAATCTTATGAGGAGATCACCTTACATGATTACTTTCTGAAGGGGAATAAACTTGATCCTGAAAAGTCGAAGATGCTTTATATGGCCTGTTACGACCTGGATGAGTTTAAGAGATTTCTTTTTGAAACAAGATTCTTTGATGTCAATGATGTGGAAAAGGGAATTATTAAAAGGGTAAGAGAAGACGAGGAAGAACTCCTGAGTTTTGGATATAAATGGGTAAGATTTAATCTCTTCGGCGAGGATACATTAAAACTCAAAGATAAGTTATTTAACGATATCCTGCAGGCTAAGTATAGATAGACTGTAGACTTTTAGACTGTAGGAACGCGCCATGCGAGATCATACCAAGCTCAGAGCGCCTTAATTCGGTCCATTCGCAACGAAACAGCCTTCAGCCTAAACACCTGTGTAGTTACTGAAGATTAAAACAGAAAGGATTAATCCATGTTGATGGATATGGGTACCGTAGAACCTGTTAAGCGCACACTGGATTCCAAATTCAAATTCGGATGCCATAATAATATCAGCTGCTTTACTAGCTGTTGTAGCCGTACAAGTATAATCCTTACCCCCTATGACATAGTAAGGATAAAAAACAGGTTGGGAATCTCTTCAGGAGATTTCCTTGAAAAATACACCTACACCTATATTGATGAAGTGAACTCACATCCTTACGCAGTGCTTAAGGTGATTGAAGATGATAAAGGGGGATGTCCCTTTGCTACATCTGAGGGTTGTAGTATTTATGAAGACCGGCCTTCTAACTGTCGCTATTATCCTGTCGGCCAAGGCCTTATGATAATTGGCTCGGAGGAAGGACCGGTAAATGAAGAATTCTACTTCTTTATAAGAGATCCAAATTGTCTTGGTTATCAGGGAGAGAAAGAGTGGACGATAGAGAGTTGGAGGGTTGAACAGGGAGCTGACCTTTATGATGAGATGAACAGGGAGTGGAAGGAGATCCAGTTGAGGAGAAACACAACTGATCAGTCCAAACTCGAGTCAAATAAACAGGCCATGCTTTACATGGCAAGTTATGATATGGATAAGTTCAAAAATTTTGTTTTTGAGAGCAAATTTCTCGATATCCTTGATATTGATAAGGAGGAGGTCGAAAAGATAAAGATTGATGAAATAGCACTGATGAAGTTTGGATTCAAATACCTGAAATATATCCTTATGCTTGAGAACACGTTGAAAGTGAAAGAGGAATATGAAAAAAGGGAAGCATCCAAATGAGGCGGAAGGCCTTGAAATAAATTCGTAAGTTAGGAGGGACATGGTGGAGAGAGAAGTTTTTGACAAAAGTATTCTTGTTGTCGGAGGGGGGATCAGTGGGCTCACCACGGCTCTTGAAGCTGCGGAAACGGGATACAGGGTCATCCTAGTGGAAAAAGAGGCTTTTCTGGGGGGAAGGGTAGCCAGACTAAATAAATACTATACGAAACTCTGTCCTCCAAGCTGTGGACTGGAGATAAACTTCAAGAGGATAAAGCGTAACCCGAATATTCAGTACTTTACACTGGCAGAAGTAGAATCGGTTTCAGGTGAGGAAGGGAATTATGATGTAGCGATCAGAGTTCAACCCAGGTATGTTAACGATAACTGTACTGCCTGTGGAGAATGTGAGAAGGTCTGTGTTACAGAAATCGAAAATGATTTTAACCTGGGGATGGACAAGACCAAAGCTGCTTATATTCCCTACCAATTGGCTTTCCCCATGAAGTATGTGTTAGCCCCTGAGATCATTGGAACCGATGAGGCAAAGAAGTGTTTAGAAGCCTGTAAGTATAACGCTATTGATTTAGGAATGCAGTCCGAGACTATCAATGTCAAGGTTGGTTCTATAGTTGTTACTTCCGGTTGGAAACCGTATGATGCTTCAAAAATAGACAATCTGGGTTTTGGAAAATACGAAAATGTAATAACCAATGTTATGATGGAAAGATTGGCGGCTCCCAATGGACCTACAAATGGAAAGATATTACGGCCATCTGATGGGAAAGAGGTCAAGAATGTCATATTTGTACAGTGTGCCGGATCAAGAGATGAGAATCATCTGCCATATTGTTCAGCCGTATGCTGTTTGGCATCTCTGAAACAGGCTACATATGTGCGGGAGCAGTATCAGGAATCGAAGGTCACCATTTTTTACATAGATATAAGGGCAATTGGAAGATTTGAAGACTTCTATACAAAGGTTCAGAGTGATGAAAATGTGTCATTTATTAAGGGAAAAGTAGCAAAGGTTGAAGAAGACCCAGCTACTAAAGACCCGATAGTGGAAGTGGAAGATACCCTGTCAGGCGAGAAGATCAAGGCAAAAGCCGACCTGGTTGTTTTAGCCACAGGGATAGTTCCAAATATGTCGGATAATAAAATCCCTGTGAATATAACTTGTGACGAATTTGGATTTGCAGTCTCTGATCCATCTAAGACGGGTATATACGCAGCCGGTTGTGCCAAGAGACCCATAGGGGTTGCGGGAGCGGTTCAAGATGCAACAGGGGCAGCCCTGAAGGCCATTCAAAGTACTTTAAGGAGGGTAACCAATGGATAAAAAGATCGGGGTTTACATATGCAGTGGTTGTGAGATTGGGGAATCCCTTGACATAGATGCTCTGGCCGGTGTGGCAACTTCTGAATACAAAGTTCCAGTATGCAAGAACCACCCCATGTTATGTGGTGAGGAAGGTTCTTCCCTTATAAGAGGCGATATAGAAAAGGAGGGGGTTAATACTGTTGTCATTGCTGCCTGTTCCCCAAGAGAAAAGACCAACGTTTTCTCATACGATCCTACGGTTATTAGTATGGAGAGAATCAACCTAAGAGAACATGTTGTATGGTGTCATCCCCCAAATGATGAAGATACTCAGATGCTGGCCGAAGACTATATGAGGATGGGGATCGCTAAGGCACAAAAGATGGCCCCTCTTGAGCCCTTTAGTGAAGAGATAAATAAAACGGTTCTGGTAGTGGGTGGTGGAATAACAGGAATAACATCGGCACTTGAGGCAGCCAGGGCTGGAAAGGATGTAGTTCTCGTTGAAAAGGGACCCGAGCTTGGTGGATGGATGGCTAAGCTATGGAAACAGTATCCTAAAACCCCACCATACCTTGAACTTCAGGAGACGGGGATTGACTCAAAGATCAAAGAGGTAAAGTCCAATACGAATATTAGGATATATACCGGCGCCAAGATAGATAAGACGGAAGGAGCTCCTGGTTTATTTGATGTTACTATAAGCCAAGACGGAAAGTCTGAGACGGTAAGGGTAGGGTCGATAGTTGAGGCTACCGGTTGGCAGCCTTACGATGCCACAAAACTCGGACATCTGGGTTTTGGTAAGAGCCCCAATGTGGTAACAAATATCATGATAGAAGAGATGGCAAAAAAAGGAAAATTTGTCCGTCCATCAGACGGTAAAGAGGCAAAGAGTGTGGCATTTATACAGTGTGCCGGGTCAAGAGACAGCAATCACTTGCCTTATTGTTCCTCCTATTGCTGTCTTACTTCACTCAAACAGGCCGCATATATAAGGGAACAGGATAGCAATACAAAGGTTTATATACTCTACAAAGACATGAGAACCCCTGCCCAATATGAGCTTTTTTATAAGAAGGTACAGGAGGATGCCGGCGTTTTTCTGACAAAAGGGGAAGTAGTAGGGGTTTCGGAAGATTCCGATAAGAATCTTATAGTAGATGTGGACAACACCTTACTTGGAGACAGGATACAGATAAAGGCCGATATGGTTGTTCTGGCAACTGGTATGGTCCCATCCGCGGGGATACAGGTGAAAGACTTACCATTAGAACCTGAGGGTGCTTCCGACGAGAAGAAGAAAGAAGAGAAAGAGCCACCGAAAGATTTCATCATACCATCGGATATTTTAAATCTGAAATACAGACAGGGGCCGGAACTGCCCAATTTAAAATATGGGTTTCCTGATTCCCATTATATATGTTTCCCATACGAGACACGGAGGACGGGTATCTATGCTGCCGGATGTGTCAGACAGCCTATGGATGGTGCTACCTGTGCGGATGATGCGGCAGGGGCTGTATTGAAGGCCATCCAGTGTGTTGAACTCACAGCCCAGGGAAAGGCACTCCATCCGAGGGTCGGTGATATGAGCTATCCCGATCTATATATGTCAAGATGTACCCAGTGCAAGAGGTGTACTGAAGAATGTCCTTTCGGTATGTATAACGAAGATGAAAAGGGTAACCCCTTACCAAACCCAACCAGGTGCCGAAGGTGTGGTATCTGCATGGGGTCATGTCCGGAGAGGATAATATCCTTTAAGGACTATTCAGTTGATATTATCGGGTCTATGCTAAAGGCCATAGATGTCCCGGAAGAGGATGAGGAGAAACCGAGAGTTATAGCATTCCTGTGTGAAAACGATGCCTATCCTTCAATGGATATTGTAGGTCGGAAACGTCTCTCCTACAATCCCTATATGAGGGTTATCCCCTTAAGGTGTTTAGGTAATGTTAATCTTGTATGGATTGCCGATGCCCTGTCCAAAGGTATAGATGGGGTTCTCCTGATAGGCTGCAAATACGGTGATGACTATCAGTGTCACTACATAAAGGGGAGTGAGCTGGCAAACTATAGGATGGAAAAGGTTAAAGAGACTCTGGATAGACTTCGCCTTGAATCTGATAGGATACGTATCCTGGAACTATCCATTGATGAATACGATAAACTGCCGGGAATCTTCGATGATTTTATGGAAACGATAGAAAGGGTTGGTCCAAACCCATATAAGGGTTTCTAGACGTTTCAAGTAGGCACAGAGGGGCAGAGGCACAAAGGCACAAAAAAAAGAGGTGAAAAAATGGCGGATAGACGGCTCATAGAACCGGACATGAATTTTATCAAAAAGGTAGCAGGCTTTGGGGGGGACACACTCAAGAAGTGTTTTCAATGTGCAACATGCTCTGTTGTGTGCAATCTGTCCCCTGACAGGAACCCTTTCCCCAGAAAAGAGATGATATGGGCTTCCTGGGGGTTGAAAGACAGGCTCCTGACTGACCCCGATGTATGGCTCTGCCATCAGTGTAATGACTGTTCTACTTATTGTCCAAGAGGAGCAAAGCCTGGTGATGCTTTAGCAGCGATTAGAAACTATAGTTTTATGCACTATGCTTCTCCAGGATTTTTGGGCAAGGCCTTGAGCCAGGGAAGGTATTTGCCCCTTCTATTGGCATTTCCCATTGTATTGTTTCTCTTTTTGCTGGGAATTACCGGTCATCTGAATATACCCGAGGGAGAGATTGTTTTTAAAAAGTTTGTCCCTCATACAATAGTTGATCCTGTTTTTATCCTCGTCTCTATTTTGGTTTTTATATCTATTGTGGTAGGGGTCAAAAGATTCTGGAAAGGTATGAAGAATGGTGTCCACCCAAGTGAATCTCGAAATCTATCCTTTTTGGATTTTGTAAAGTCCCATGTGATTCCGGTCATTGTTGATGTCTTTAAACATTCAAAATTCAAGGATTGTGAAGAAAACAGGCCCAGATATCTTGCCCACTTCATGATCTTTTACGGGTTCGCAGCCCTGGCAATAGTGACGGGAATCGTATTTATTGGCATATACTTACTTGGACTCCATGAGATGCTGCCTCTAAGCCAGTTAAATCCCATAAAACTCCTGGCAAACCTGGGCGCTGTTGCTCTCTTTATAGGTTGCACAATCGTAATATCCAATAGACTGAAAGCAGAAGAAGATAAGAGCAGGAGTACATACCTTGACTGGGTATTTATCATAATGGTATATCTGGTAGCCATATCGGGGATACTTACGGAAGTTACAAGATTGTTTGATGTTGCTGTCTTAGCCTATACTTTTTATTTTGTTCATCTTGTCTTAGTGTTTTATCTTATAGCCTACCTGCCATTCTCAAAATTTGCCCATTTTATTTACCGAACTGTGGCGTTGGTTTATGCCAGTTACTCGGGGAGAGAGAAGTAATTGTTACGAATGTATCCACTGCCGTATGCGAGGCACTATTTTTGATAGCCAGTCGTTTGAGACCCTCAGTCTTATGAACTGTTTGAAAAGACTGTCTGTCAATTGAAGAACCCTGTTATAGAGGTATACCTTTTCAATCACAGCCCCTTCCATATCCTTTCGGGACTCTACGTGTCCTGATTGGGGTACCTTGAGACCTGATACGCTCAAACCCTCTCCTTTGACCGTAAAATTCGATTCAAAGTCATTGCCTTTATAGACAAGATTGATCTCTGTGACAACAGCCCCCTTCCTCAGGGCCATGATACCTTCTTCCAAGCCTGCATCATCCCCTTGTATAGTGATGCTTTCCAACACTTCTTTCCGCAAATTTTCAAGGACAATACGATTCCCAATCTCAAGGGACATGGGCTCCTGTACTATTTCATTTATTGTATTCTGTTCGTTTTCGATGAGAAACCATAACCACGTCAGGAACTCATAACCCAAAAATTTGTAACGGTTGTAGGCTACAGAAATATCAAGCATTGTTTACCCCGTGAAGTTTGTAGGAGAAAGTTTTGCCAGATTATCACGTTCTCCATCGGAAAGACCCATTGTAAGATCAGCTATTGTAAATGGGAATAGTCTGATAAGGGAGAGTTGGAAAGACTGTGAAAACAGTGTTTCCAACTCTTCATTGGCGGATTTCAGATTTGAAAAAAAACACAAAGAAGACGAATCATAGTCCCATATCAAATCATATAAATAGGGTGTGGATGGAATACGCAGCATAAGGGTATCCGTGACATGATCCTTAATCATCTTCTTTTCATCTCGTGTTAAAAATTGTCTTCCGCTTTCAGCGAGCCGTTTAGCCGCCTCTATGGCATAATGTTTTCTGATTGTCTTTTGGGATATTGCCTTTTTGTCTATCCTTAGAGAAAAAACCATGTGAGTACCGATTACAAATGAAGAACCCCTAAAATCAGGCATAAAAGGATTCTCAAAAGATGTCCATCCTACTTTCTTTTCTGAAATGTCTTCATCAACATCTTTGATCACATTTTCTTTGAGACCCTTAGCGATTGTGTCAAGAATAGGATCTTCAAGCTTTCCTTCGACCTTGTAACGGGTTACAGATACAGTAGACGACAACAGACCCATATATTCTTTCCACCTTTCAATGATTTAAGATATCAATACTTCTATCATGCTCTTTTTCTCTTTGCAAGATATAACTTATTTCGTTACTACTCAGGTTGTTTAGGCTGTAGGCTTTGTTTAGGGAGTTAGGCTGTAGGCTATTAGTCATTTTTTTCCTACAGCCTACAGCCTAAACTCTACAGCCTATCCACCTGAGCAGTTAGTTTGGCTTGACGGATTCCCCCTTTCTTGTTATGTATATCTTACTACATAAATTCCCTCCTGTAAGAACAGGTATCAACAATTGGCTTTTGAAATAAGAGGTTAAATGATCCCCTTAAAGGATGAAAATCCCTCCAGCACTATCCCCTTTATCAATACCGCTCTTATCTTAGCCAACATTTATGTCTTCATCTATCAAAACTTTTTTGCACCGGGAGGGAGTGGCCCTCTCTTTTTTCGATTGGGCAGCATCCCTTATGAACTTACCCATTTTGTAGACATTCCTCCTCCATCCTTAGTCCCTGTGCCCTTGACTATTTTTACAGCAATGTTCATGCATGGTGGCTGGATTCACCTCATAAGCAATATGCTTTTTCTGTGGGTTTTTGGTAATAATGTTGAGGATGTGCTCGGTCATATTAAATATCTGTTTTTCTATATGGTATGCGGGGTTCTTGCGTGTTTCATTCACATATTCACCAATATCAATTCTCAGGTTCCAAGTATTGGTGCCAGTGGTGCTATAGCAGGGGTGATGGGAGCATATCTGTTTCTCTTTCCAAAGGCACGCATCAAAACCCTTGTGATATTTATAATATTCATAAAAATCTTAAGGCTCCCCGCAATAATCATACTCGGTTACTGGATATTAATACAGATACTGAGCGGATTTGCTGAATTTGGGCTGCCTAAAGGTGCTGGTATAGCATGGTTTGCTCATATAGGGGGTTTTTTCTCTGGATTTTTCCTCATTATGATAATGAAGAAACGAAGAAGACCCTATCGAAGAAATAGGGCCAGGAAATACAGGAAATAGGGCCAACGACTGGTTAGGCCAATGAATTCAAAGGAGTTAGGATGACGATTCAAGCACAATACATCTATAAACCGCTTGTTTCCAGTAGCGATCCTTCATTCGATGAGTTTTATGGGATATATGTGGAATCAATACCGCTCCGGGAGCAAAAGCTGAAAACGCAGATTTCTGCAATTGCCACGAACTCTGATTACAAGGTCCTTTTGTTAAAGAAAAATACTGTCGCTATTGGATTCAGCATACTATTCACCCCTGCCAAGGAGTCGTTTTGTCTCTTGGAGTATATGGCAGTTCACTCCGCGTATCGAAACTTGGGACTAGGTAGGCAGTTGTTTTTACGCACCTTCCAAGATGTCTTCTCTAACCGTGGGCCCGTTCATGGTCTGCTAGAGATTGATTCCGACCGCGAACAATCTGCTGACCAAGAAATTAGGAGGAGGAGACAGCACTTTTACAGGAGACTTGGATGCCTCCGTATTGATAGTCTTTCTTACGTGCTGCCATTGCATGGAGAAGGTCCACCCCCACAGATGGACCTCATGGTTTATCTTCCGGGTCGCTTACCACTTATAAGCAGGCATCAATTAGAACACTGGTTGAAGGTGATATACAGCAAGGTTTACGATTGTTCAGCTGACGATCCACGGATTGCCCAAATGATCGAGGACATTGGTGATCCGGTAAAGCTTGTATGATGGGGCACACACACATCGAGGAGAAACAATAATGGACATCTTCTTTAACTCTGATTATTCGACCATGTGGGCCGCACTTGGAACCCTTGTTCAAGGCTTTGCGTTGATCATGGCGATCGCTGCTCTGATCTATTCCATGACAACTTTCAAGAAATCCTTGCAGACTTCGCACTACACTGAGTTGGACTCAATGTACTTTGATCTCTTGAAAACTGTACTGGAAAAACCACATCTAAACAACCCAATCGCGACACGTTCCGACGATCAGAAAATAGAATACGATATTTACGCTTTCATGGTTTGGAATTTCCTTGAAGCGATTTACGACCGTTGCAAACACGATAAGCACCTATTTAGTACGTGGTATCCTGTGATTGATGCTGAGAATCGGAAGCACAGAGAATGGTTTGATCACCCAGACAACAAACATAAATTCAAGGCCAAATTCCGCGATTGGATTTTGAACAACAGATTCGAACAGCCGTAACTATTTTCTAGCTGCCTTGCATCATAGGTGACCAAACGGGGAGATAGGTAACAGATTATTCTGGGATTTAGGAAGGTAACCTAAGAGGATCAAATCTTAATCTTTTCCGTGGAGGAAAAGAGAATAACCTATCATCTTGTAGACGAGTTTAGCTGCAAGAAAATCAGGGGCAATTAAACCGGGAATAGGACAAAGCTCCATCACATCAAACCCCACAATATTCCTGTTTTCTGCTACGTTTCTTATAATATTCAATAATTCATGCCACCCCAATCCTCCGGGTTCTGGTGTGCCCACCGAGGGCATAATCCCTGGATTTAAAACATCGAGGTCCAAGGTTATGTAAACGTTCTGAAAAAGATGCGATATCATCTCCTCTATCCACCCTTCCCCCTTCACAACATCCTTCTCAAAGAATACGGGTAACCTTCTCGTTTCAATAAACTCAATCTCTTCCCTGGAAAGGCTCCTGATCCCTACCTGCACGGTAGATGCATAGTCCAAAACCCTTCTCATAACAGTAGCATGATTGTATTTAGTATCACAGTAGGTATCCCTCAGATCAGCGTGGGCATCCAGCTGGAGAACGCATAGGTCTTTATACTCTTCTGCAAAAGCCTTTACAGCTCCAACACTCAGGGAATGCTCCCCTCCCAACATTATCAGTAACTTCTCTTTGTTGTTAAAGAGGGAAACAGTATCGTAGACCCTTTTAAACATCCCTTCCGGCCCAGACATATCCGGCCCCAGTTCTTTTAGGGTATGTATACCAACTCTGTAGGGCTCTAAATCAAGTTCCTGATCATAGAGTTCTATTTGTGCTGAGGCATTAATAATAGCCCTTGGGCCTTCCCTTGTTCCGGCCCTATAAGAGACTGTTTGATCATATGGGATAGGAAGAATAACCACCCTTGAGGTATCTAGTTCACTAGACTCCCTTGGTAGTCCTCCAAAGTTGTTTGGCAAGAATAAGCTGCTGTCTAATAATCTCTTTTCTTCAGGCGAAAACAAACTCAGTTAAAACACCTCCAATTTTCTTCCCAAGTTATTGCACAGTTCTATCATCGAAGAGATCCTCCACATAGGCCCTGATCATGTTCCGCCACTCAATTACTGCCCATACAAACGTGACGGCTTCTTGATGTCGTAAATGGTCAGGTCTTATCATGTTCAATCCCTTTCTGTTATTAGGATGACTACCTGTGTGCCCGCCGCGAATCATGCCATTCATCGAGTCGAGCAGAATATTGTCTTTCTGTTCTCGCTTTCCACGCGTCGTCGTGATACGCAACACTAACGATCAGAGGAAAAGCTAATGTGGCCTCCGAGTAGACCATCTGTTCAAATGTCGTGTCTACTTTCCCCCAGGAGCAGGCTTCCTTGAGAGTTGAGCCGGAAAGCCCACCGTCTCTCTCGTCGGCTACAGTTATTTGGACTGCATACTTGTGCATCGGAGTTTTGAACCCTAGCACTTCCCCAGCTACGACGGTATCTTGGATGAAGTTTTTAGGCACGCCCCCTCCTACGATAAAAATGCCCGTGGAATGGGCATCCAGTTTTATCTTTGTGAGCTCTAAGAAATCCCTAACCGAGTCAATATGCACAGTATTGCCCGGCGAGTTCCACTGGTGCAGCATTAAACCAAACCCGGCCGAGCTATCAGAGAAGGCCGGACAAAAGATAGGAACCCGCTTACGGTAGCAGGTGTGGACTATAGAATTCCGATCTTTTCCATTCTGTTCAATCCATCGACCCATTTCGTCGATGAACTCACGTGAACTAAGCGTTCTTGGGGCAAGGGACTCGGCTATCTCTGTGATTGTTCTGTCACAGACCTTGAGTTCCTCTTCATTAATAAATGTATCGTAGATCCGATCAATACCTAACTGTCTCAGGTGATTGTCGTCTACGTGCTTACTGCCAATATAATGTTTGAATCCAAGAGCCTCAAAAAAGTCCTGGTCGACTATGTTCGCACCGGTGGACACGATGGCATCAACCATGTTATATTCTACCATGTCAATGATGACCTGCTTCAAACCTGCACTGATTAAACTACCTGCTAGCCCTAAGAGTATAGTGCAATCTTTGTCCCTTAGCATGCTCTCGAAGTGCTCGGTAGCCCTATAGACATCTCTACTGGTGAATGCCATATTTGCCATTGCCTTAACAAGGCCACGCATATCTAGGTTCTTGATGTCAATGTGCCTGATCGTTTCCTTCAAGAGTTGCTTATTTGTGTTCTTGTTCATATGCTCACCACCGTGTTGGGTATTGAATACACTGCTGAACTCTCGGTTGCGCCCGAAGTAGATTGCGGTCAGGCCGGCATCAAACCGGCGCGTCTCCCGTCCAATGTAAAGGACAGCCCTCCTCATTATCAAGAAAATTCGCTCTATTGAAGCCGATTCGTTCCATTCCGTTGGACCTGCGTCAATCTAATTCTCCATCAGCTTTCGTACATCAGGATTTTCATTTAATGTTATGGGCAAGACTGGTGTATGCAAAAAATTCTTCATCGGTATTCTCTCTATCCAACCATGTTTAATCGTTCTTCATATACTATATCAGTAGCCAAACGGATATCTCTTGGAAATTCTAAGCCTCTATTCAATAGTTTTATCTCGGTTTTTGTTAGACAAAACATATCTTCTATAACACGGACAGCATTGTCTGAATCAAATGTTTTGCAAGAAAAAATGTCAAGGCTTAGATACTGCTTTAAAGGAAAAGTATGGATGCTTATATGGCTTTCAGCTATAAGGACAACCCCTGATAACCCCCAATCTTCGGGTTTCTTTCCAATGTATTTAAACACATACGGCGGCATAATCTTTGTCATTTCCATCTTTTCAGGATAAGTATCCAGAAAATTATAGATCAATTCCATATTTTCCATTTTTTTACTGTTACCACCATACCCATCTACTATTAGATGTTGTCCAAAATAATCCATCTTTCCAAATACCTCCTTTATCTTTAATATCAATGATCACCCGTAGGATAGAGACTAAAGAAACTATAGTCTCGTAAATCGTAAGTCGTAACTCGTGAATCGTAAATCGCAATTTGTGAATCGTAAACCATTTACCATTCACGACTTACGGTTTTTTGCCAGACATCCAATCTTCTTCTAGATTGCAGCATAAAGGTCAAGATACTTGTTCCAGAAAACTACAATTTGGAAAAACTGTAACAGACTTATTGTTAAAGAAAATTTGGGAAACTAAAGAGCCAGCATTCTAATTTGCTGACTTTGGGGGGAAGCGTGGTGGGAGACACTGGAGGGTATTTCTTCTCTGTTTAGCGCTACCCCCAATCCACCATCCTTCCGATGCTTAGCCTCTTTTTATCGGCCTCATCACCTTCATCCGCGGTGTCCATAAAACCCCCTATCTATTAAAAATGTTCTATTTAATTAAGAATATCAAAACTAAGATTAGATACATTAACTGACAGGAAATGTCAAGATTTTTTTGAGATTATACCATTATAAAGCGTTATTATTAGTTGACCATTAAGCGCACAGCGAGCCTGGAGAAAAACCCATGAATTAACAATTGAATACTTTGTAACTTACTGATATTATTAAACATTATTTTTTTGAAAACCCTTAAAAATGGACTTATTCTACAGGCTCAACTACCCCACAACCTGTATATCCTTCAATCTCAATTGAATGGTCCTTGTCCCATTCCAGTCGTTGATTTGAGGAACAAAGGCTGCCTTTATGCATTGGTTAAGGGAGAAAATATCCTTTCCCATATTAAAGCCAATGGCATCGTATAAAATCCCACCTTCTTTTACCTTTAATTTCAAATGCCCATTGCCAACTACGGCAGAATCTGAAATAGAGAGCACTGAAGAGCAAAAAGTGGGTTCCGGGTTAGAAGGACCAAATGGGGACAATATCTCCAGCTTTCCTAAGAATCCCTCTGTTAATTCTCTTAGGGTTATGTGAGCATCGATACGTATCCTTGGGATGAAATCCTCTTCTGATAGTGTCTTCTTTACTATCTCCTCAAAAAGATTCTGAAACCCCGGGATATTCTTTTCATCAATAGTTAAACCTGCAGCGTACTTGTGGCCCCCAAAGCCTTTCAAAAGATCAGCACAGCCTTTTAACCCTTCATAAAGATGAAAACTCTCAATGCTCCTGGCAGATCCTTTGCCTATTCCCCCATCCAGGCTAATCATGACCGTAGGCTTATAATACTCTTCAGCCAATCTGGATGCTGCTATACCTATCACCCCTGGATGCCAGTCAGGGGATGCCAGAATAATCGTCTTCCCAGAGAGTAACCCCTCATTATTTTCAACAAGCCCTTTCGCTTCCTCAATGATACAATTCTCAATCTGCTGCCTTTCTGTATTTTCTAAGTCGAGAACACTTGCTATATCTTCTGCCTCTTTCAAATCCTTAGTAATGAGTAGCCGAACACCCTCGTCCCCTCTACTCAATCTGCCGGCAGCATTTATTCTGGGGGCAAGCCTGAATCCAACCATGCCGGGGGTTATAACGGCAGCCTTTAATCCACTAACTTTTTTTAAGGCAACTATCCCAGGTCTTGAGCTATTGGTTAACTGCTCCAGGCCAAATTTAACGAATATACGATTCTCATCGGTTAATGGTACAATATCGGCTATAGTACCCAGGGCAACCAGGTCAAGATACTCCTTTAGATTAGGAACCTTTTGGTTGTTCCAAAACCCCATATCCCTCAATTTTGTTCGAAGAGCAATAATCAGATTAAAGGCTATTCCCACCCCTGCCAGTGATTTAAACGGAAAATTACATCCCTTCTGTTTGGGGTTCAATATGGCGTATGCCGGTGGGAGAACATCGGGAATCTCATGATGGTCTGTAATGATTACATCAATACCGTTTCTTTGTGCAAAGGTAATCTCCTGAAAATCCATTATCCCGCAGTCTACAGTGATCAAAAGGTTGGTGCCAAGGCTACTTATTTTCTCCAATGCCTCAGAGTTCAGTCCATATCCTTCAGATAACCTGTGAGGGATATAATAAGACACATCGGCATTTACCTCTCGGAGGAAGGTTATTAGTACTGCTACAGATGTAATGCCGTCTACATCATAATCACCATAAATAATTATCTTTTCATTTTCAAAGATTGCCTTAATAATCCGTTCCAATGCCTTTTCCATATTCTTCATCATAAGGGGAGAATGGAGGTGAGATAAACTTGGAAATAGGAATTGATGTGCCTGCAGGGCGTCCTTTATCTCTCTGTTTATAAGAACTTGAGCTACGATTGGGGAAATGCCTAGTTCCTGGGATAAAAGCCTTTGAGTCCCTTCGTCCGGTTCTTTAATACACCACCTTTTTTTCATCATTTGCATGTCAGAAGCCTAATCCAGGGGCTATTGGAAATATTCTTGCGGCTTTCATATGGAAGAATTATAGCCAACTGGGACTCGAACCTCAAGAGAATTTTTCAAATGTTTTGGAAAAGGGAATTTTTCAGGGCGAACTAATTGGATCTTCGGAGATGGTGTTAAGGAAGAAGGTATTTCGCTGAGTGGACTATTTGACTGATTATGGAATTTTAGTGCCTTTAGCTATAACCACTATCCCTGACTCACTTACAAAAAACCGCTTTCTGTCCGCTTCCAGGTCATAACCGATCTCTATTTTTGGAGGTATTTTTATTCTTTTATCTATGATAGCCTTCCTGATCTTAGAATATCTGCCTACCTCTACACCTTCCATCAAAACGGATTCCCGAATATCAGCATAGCTGTTGATCCGAACACGGGGAGAGAGGACAGAGTTTTGCACCCTGCCACCGCTATTTATACATCCCCCAGAAACCATAGAATCGAGACAGATACCCAACCTTCCCCCGGGATATTCCTGCGCAAAGACAGTCTTGGCAGGAGGGTAATGACCTTGATAGGTACGTATGGGCCAGTCAGAGTCATAAAGGTTCAGGGCCGGATCCGGTGCAACCAGGTCCATATTGGCATCAAAGTAAGCATCGATGGTACCAACATCCCTCCAGTATTTGGCTTCCTTCTTGTTCTCATCTCTAAAGTTATGGGCAAAGACCCTCACTTTGTGGATTATTTCCGGGATAATATCCTTGCCAAAGTCGTGATTGGTCTCTTTATGAGCATCCTCCTCAAGTGATTCTCTTAAGATGTCGCTATTGAAGATATAGACCCCCATGTTGGCAAAGAGGGGCTGCTTGCTGCCGGGTGCCTCGATTCTCTCAGGTTTTTCCTCAAAACCTATCACCCTGTCTTCTTCATCCACCTTCAGTATACCGAACCGAGATGCGACGGTCTGGTCGATCTCTATGGCGGCCACAGTAACGTCGGCGCCTTTCTCTTGATGAAAGGCGAGCATTTTAGAATAGTCCATTTTGTATACATGATCCGCTGAGAGGATCAGGAAATACCGGGGATTTACTGTATCGGCAAAGTATAAATTCTGATAGATGCTGTCTGCCGTCCCCTTATACCATTCCTCGCTGGTCCTCATCTGGGCAGGGATCGGAAATATATATTCGTCAAGTTCTGAATCTAACATATCCCACCCCAACCTCAAATGCCGCTCCAGGGACAGGGATTTGTATTGGGTCAGGACCACAATCTTTCGAACTCTTGAATTGATGCAATTGCTTAATGTGAAGTCGATCAAGCGGTATATCCCCCCGAAACAGACTGCCGGTTTGGCCCTGTCACGGGTTAATGGATAGAGCCGCTGTCCGCCACCCCCTGCCATGATCATGGCTAGGACGTCCCTCATCGCTCCCCCCTTCTTTCTGTTATATTTGTTTGTTTATTGGTAACTATTCAGGTAGGCACAAAGGCACAGAGCACCAAAGGCACAATGTATAGGCTATAGCCTATAGCCTATTAGCCTAT
>JBAZOX010000025.1:0-17262 GCA_041648535.1 Desulfobacteria bacterium
CACTACTGCCAGAGAGGTAACCAGTATCTCTTTGCAGGTTCATGGGTGTTACGGGTATACAAAAGAATTTAAGATAGAACGCCTGTACAGGGATGCCAAACTCAACGAAGTTGCAGGAGGAAATGCGGACATACAGAGGGTCATAATAGCCAATGAGCTATTGCAATAGGTGGCAGATTTTGTTGACCGTTGACCATTCACCGTTAAACCGTTAACAGAGAAGACTTTCTACTGTGCTTCACTATGGGAGGTGACGATGGAATTTCAAGATATTGTCTATAAGAAAGAGGATAGTGTGGTTACAATAACAATGAATAAACCCAACCGAAGAAACGCATTGAGCATAGGTATGGGTAAGGAGATAAAGAGCGCCCTTGAGAGAGCCTCTCAAGATAATGAAGTGAGGGCAGTGGTTATCACTGGTGCTGGTTCTGCATTTTGTTCTGGTATAGATCTTCCCCAGGGAGAAAAGATAGTGGATCTGACCCCTGTAGAGATTAGAGAAGAGATATATGTAGTATTTCAGGGAGTAATCAGAGCGATCGTTGAATTGCCGAAGCCAGTGATAGCATCGGTGAATGGACCGGCCATGGGGGCAGGGTTTGATCTGTGTCTGGCATGTGATATCAGGATAGCGGCGGAAGACGCCAGGTTCAGTGAGTTTTTCGTCAGGATAGGCACATTGCCGGGGATGGGAGGGATGTTTTTTCTTCCTCAATTGGTAGGGATAGGGAAGGCCAATGAACTGGCCTTTACCGGCGATATAATAGACGGTGTTGAAGCAGAACGCATAGGTTTGGTAAACAAGGTAGTCCCGTCGGATCATCTGGAAAAGGCGACTGGAGAATTTGCTAACAAGCTGGCCAGGGGGGCAACTAAGGCCATAGGCATGATAAAGATGGGGATCAGAAGGGGCATTGGGTCTAACCTTTCCTCTGAACTCGAATTCGCATCTTTTGCTCAGAGTATCTGTATAAAAACAGAGGATGCCAGGGAAGGCTTCAAAGCAGCTTTGGAAAAGAGAAGGCCGGAATTCAAAGGAAAGTAAGAAAGGAGAATAGCTATGGGGTACGAAGATATAATATTCAGGAAAGAGAACAGAGTGGCTACCATAGTGCTCAACAGACCCGACAGTCTCAATGCCCTGGGTGGTAGTATGCGAGAGGATATAATCAATGCCATTCAAGACGTAAAAGGCGATAAGAACATAGGAGCGTTGGTTATAACCGGTGCAGGAAGGGCATTTTGTGCCGGCGGAAATATTAAAGAGATGGAGAAGATGAGTGTGGAGATACCTCTGGTAGAGAGAAGGGCATTTGTTCGTAGCGTCTCCCACAGGATAATAACCGAGATTAGAAATCTGGAAAAGCCTGTCATTGCTTCTATAAATGGTCACGCTATTGGGGCAGGGTGTAATATCGCTCTTGCTTGTGATATGAGGATTGCCTCTAATAATGCCAAACTGGGAGTAAGTTTTATAAATATGGGGTTGGTTTCTGACTACGGTGGCCTGTATTTCCTTCCCAAACTGGTAGGTACGGCAAAGGCCCTTGAGCTCTATTTTACAGGAGATGTGATCGACGCGAAAGAAGCCGAAAAGATAGGAATGGTAAATAAGGCCGTACCCCCTGAAGAACTGGAAAAGGCTACCTATGATCTGGCAGGGAAGATAGCGAAAAAGGCCCCCATAGCCCTGGGTATGATAAAGGAGATACTGTACAAAGGGATTAACATGGATCTGGTGAGCGAGTTAGATTTAGAGGCAAATGCCCAGAGTATCTGTCTCAAAACAGAGGACCATAGAGAAGGAGTAAGAGCCTTTTTGGAAAAGAGAGAACCGATGTTCAAAGGGTTGTAACCGGTTCACTCAAATCTAGAGGAGCGAAACGATGAGATTTGAGATTACGGATGAACAGAAGATGCTGCTTGGAACCTTAAGGAGGATAGCAAAGGACAAGGTAGCTCCCAGGGTAGGGGAATTTGAGGAACAAGGCGAATTTCCCTGGGACATCTACGGGGTGCTGAGAGACTACCATCTGTTGGGGTTTGGTGTTCCAGAGGAGTATGGAGGCGGAGGGGCAGACCTTTTGACATGCTGTCTTGCGGCAGAAGAATTGGCAAAGACCAATTTGACTGTGTCGTGCCTCTTCAATGACTTAAATGTAGACCCCCTTATAATTGCCGGGACACCGGAACAGAAGAAGAATTACCTCCCCAGAATAGTTAAAGGGGAATTGATTACTGCCTTTGCGTTGACAGAACCAGGTGCCGGGTCAGACTTGGGTTCCATCAGGACAAGAGCGGAGTTAAGAGGGGATACATATGTAATGAACGGTTCAAAGTCCCTGATATCCCTTATTGATATAGCCGGTTTGTTTTTGGTATGCGCAAGGACCGATCCTGAGGGGGGAAATAAGGGGCTCAGTTTTTTTATCATAGAGAAAGATACAAAAGGATTTTCTTTAGGAAAGTTCGAAAGAAAGATGGGTAATAATGCGATAAATGTGGGAGAGCTACTTATTGATGGATGCAGTATCCCGAAAGAAAACCTTCTTGGAAAAGAAGGGGATGGTTTTCTTATTGCCGTGGAGTGCTTGGACAGGGCCAGGCCTCTGGTAGGGTCACAGGGCGTAGGTATCGCTCAGGGGGCTCTGGATTTCGCGTTGGATTATGCAAAGCAAAGGATTCAATTTGGGAGACCCATTGCCGAATTTCAGGCAATCCAGTTTATGCTGGCGGATATGGCTACAGAGATTGAGGCGGCCAGACAACTGGTCTATAAAGCCGCTATTATGGTAGAGGAAAGGGATAAAGAAAGGACTAAATTTGCATCTATGGCAAAGTACTTTGCTACAGATGTGGGGATGAAGGTTACCACGGATGCTGTGCAGATTCTGGGTGGATATGGGTATATGAAAGACTACCCTCTGGAACGTAAGATGAGAGAGGCAAAACTGCTCCAGATATATGAGGGAACCAACCAGATACAGAGGCTTGTGGTGGCAAGGATGTTGCTGGAGTGAACAAACTGTCCCTTTCCCGATTTTCGACTTCCCATTTCCGATTTACGAGTGCATGGGGGTGATGTATTTTGGACAAAACCTGGAGTAGCAAGAACTGGTCCCGGTTAACCAGGAAAGCATAACCCCCCATTAACACTAAGAGTCTGGCCGGTAATCTGGTCAGAAGCCTCTGATGCCAAAAATAGAGCAGCTTCTGCAATATCATTTGCATTTATGGGGAATGGCTGTCTTTCCATAGCCCTTTGAAATATCTTTGCTGCGGGCCCACAGGAAAGCACAAGTTCTATGCCGGGTGTATCCTTTGTTACTGTAGTGGAAATGGTATTAATCCTTATCCCCCACCTGGCAAACTCGCTGGCCAGAACTTTTGTAGTCAAAACCAGGGCAGCCCCTGCTCCACCAGGCAGAGATTCTCCTGGGGTAGGCCATCGTCCTGCATCGGTTCCTATAAGTACGATTTTCCCTGATTTCCTTTCAATCATGTGATCAAGGACGGCTCTGACACAGTACAACCTGCTGAAATATTGACTGTTGATAAAATCTATATAGGTATCAGGGTCAACCTCCCTGAAGAAGTTAGGTGGCGTGATGGCATCTCCATGGCTGATAACCCCCCCGCTAACGACCAGTATATCTATTTGCATCTTTTTCAAGACACGATCTACCATCTCTTTAACTTCGTTATAGACAGTTATATCGGCTTTTTCAAAGATTGCATGCCTTCCCATATCCTTTATCTTAGTTACTGTCTCTATACCAGCATCTGGGGACCTGCCATTAATGACCACATCGGAACCATTCTCTGCAAATTTTAAAGCGATAGCCTTTCCTATCCCTTTACTAGAACCTGTAATCAAAGCTACCTTACTCTTTAAATTTGTTCCCATCTTCTATCCTCCATTTCAATTAAAATCGTTTTCTATTTGACGGCTTCGTAAAAAGTCCATCTGCGGCGTTCCGCTGCATCCTCAGTCATTGCGGCGTACAGGTAAGTACGCCGCATTCCTTCGGATTTGCGCGCCTTGCATCTGGAGCTTTTTACTGTGCCGTCTGATTGTTGACTTTTTACGACTTCACCCTATTTGGTCTATTAGTTTGATTACTTCGTCTCGTTTTTCTTCCATAAGCTCCTTAGATTTGGATTCCAGGTTGAGGCGTAATAAAGGTTCGGTATTAGAAGACCTCAAGTTGAACCTCCAATCAGGATATTCAATAGAAAGCCCATCTATATGCTCTACTGTGGCCTCTTTATATTTTTCCTCCATAATTTTTAGTATCCTTTGTGTATTTCTAGCCTTTCTATTTATCTCCCCAGAGACAAAGTACTTGTTTTTCAAAGGAGCTAATATTTCTGACAGTGTCTTTTCAGAGGCAGACAGGATTTCTAACATGACCATAAAAGGTATCATCCCGTTGTCGGCATAGAAGTTGTCCCGAAAGTAATAATGGCCGCTCATCTCCCCAGCGAATACCGCATCCTCACGTCTCATTCTGTCCTTAAAAAAAGCATGACCGCACTTGTTTATTATCGGAATGCCGCCGTTCTCCCTGACTGTATCAATATTGGCCCAGGTAAGCCTTGGATCGAAGATTATCTTGCCTCCCGGGTATCTCTTTAAGAAGGTTTTGGCCAAGAGGGCAGTAATAAAGTATCCCTGAATAAACTCCCCTGTCTCGTCAAAGAAAAAACAACGGTCAGCATCCGCATCCCAGGCAACGCCAAAATCAGCGCCTGTTTCTTTTATTCTGCTGATAGTTTCTTGACGATTTTCCGGTATGAGAGGATCAGGACGCCCTTTGGGGAAGCTTCCATCAGGAGTAAAATTAATCCCTATTATATCCAGTGGCATATCACCGGTTATTTTCTTGGCGACCTCTCCGGCTAGACCAAAGTTGGCATTGGCTACAATCTTTAATGGTTTAATCTTACGAATATCAATAAAGGATAGGACATGATTTGAATAGTCTTCCATTATATTATCTTTTGTGATTATCTTGCCGCTTTTTTTCGCTATAGTCTTTTTAGATTTGAGAACCATTCCCAAAATGTCCTTAAGACCGGTATCAGAAGAGATAGGAATTGCCTTTTCTCTCACCACCTTCATTCCATTGTACTGTACCGGGTTATGAGAAGCCGAGATGGTAATCCCGCCGTCAAATCCATATTTTGCTACGGAGAAGTAAAGCATGTCAGTGGAGATGGTGCCGATGTCAATCACGTCAACCCCGGCATCGTTTATTCCCTGGGCTGCAGCTCGCCATAGCGATGGAGATGAAAGCCGGACATCCTTTCCCAGTACAACCTCTTTTGGTTTCACGAACTCTACATATGCCTGAGCGATTCTGTAGACTGTCTCCTCATTGATCTCTTCGGGATAGATTCCTCGAATGTCATATGCCTTGAAGATTCCTTGAACAATATCAACCATAGGTTTCTCCTTCACTCAGTGATTACGATGTTTTGATGTTTTCATTCCTATCCATCTAGAAGAATTCTATCTTTTATATAGAATGAACCTGTTCAGGTACATGAAGGGAATATCAATAATCCCTACAAGCCATTTTATTGCAATAAGGCCTATGATTATTGGTTTGATCGGTTGAATCCCCCAGAAAGCAATGGTCACAAACAGTATAGAGTCAACGATCATTGATGGCAGTGAACTGAATGCGTTTCTCATCCACAGATGTTTCCCCCTTGTAAATCGCTTAAACCAATCATAAATATAAGCATCAAGGTTTTCACTAACCAAAAAAGCGATCCAGGAGGCTAAAATTATTCTTGGAACCACACCAATGACCGAAGACAATGCCTTTTGATCGTTCCAGAAAGGTGCTGCAGGCAGGGAGAGTATTAACCATGAAAAGATAGCGACAGCAACATGGGCAAAGAACGTGATAAATATCATTCGATGTGTCTCCCTTCTCCCAAATTTTTCGTTGACAATGTCAGTCAGAAGAAAGGTTACTGAAAAGATGAGCACTACTGCAGGTGCAAATAAATCTGCAGAGCCTAAATGAAATGTCGCAATCTTTGAAGCAGCTAAATTACTGAATACTGTAAAAACAGCAAACAGCACTATTAGGAAATCCGGCTGATTGTACCTTTTCGCATACCAGGAACCCATCAAGGTTAAAGCGCTAACCAGAATAATCCACATAAATATTATCGCCATAACAAGATACTCCCTTTCAACCATCCATTTCTTCGAAGAATATCTCATAACAGCTATCGCCTGCTGTCATCAATCTGCCGTGAGACACCTTGATCTCTGATAGGATATCATAGGTTTTCTTCCCCATAAGGTGTTTGTACATGGCTTTCACTCAGGCAAGTTGCGTCCCTCAACCACAAGATGAAAACTCTTTGTTTTCTGCAAATTCCGCTTCTCCGCTGATGTCTCCGATGGAGCTTTTCTTTGCTTGCATGACTTCAAATGTCTACTCATCGCTGTCTTGCTAAAAATAGCATTACAAAAACTACACTTTCCCTTTATCCTGTGGAATATGGTTGGTCCTCAGTTTTACAGGGTGAACCTCTCTACTCGAGGGAGGATAAGATGTAAATTAGATGAGGTTTGTATGGCTTGATTATTGACGAAAACCCTAGTGGTGTCAAGGATTTTCTCATATATATCCCTTCCTCTCTCATGAGGGACTAGGGGAGATAGAGGGAATTTTTCATTTTTCAGGACAGACTAAAGCAGTAAAGTGTGGGAATCTTTTTTACACTTATATTTTTCAAGGTTTTTGTGCATTTTAAGTACCACATCTAGACATAAATTCCAATTCAATACAAGATATTGAATTAAACCAATAGGAATTGCTAACCTACTAAAAAAATAAAAATTATTTTAATTTTTCCTTGACAGCAAGAATATAAGAATGTATATTCGTCCCACAAAGTGGTATAAAGTGGTATTGTATGGTAAGTATAGGCACAGGGAGGATGTATTGACGTGTTTCGTGGTAGATACGAACATACTATAGATTCAAAAGGCAGGGTAAGTCTTCCTGTAAAATTTAGGGAAGTCCTAAACGAGAGATACGATGATAGGTTGGTGATTACCAACTTTGACGGCTGTCTGGTAGCCTATCCCTTCGATGAATGGCGACTCTTAGAAGAGAAGGTTAGTTCTATGTCAATAGTAAAAAAGGATGTTAAGTCCTTTCAACGCTTCTTTATCTCTGGAGCAACAGAATGTACCATAGATAAACAGGGGAGGATACTCCTGCCCCCCACTTTGAGGGAGTATGCCAAATTGGAGAAAGATATTGTCTTTGCAGGGATGACAAAAAAGATTGAAATCTGGAGTAAGGAAAAATGGGAACAGGAGATTGCTAAGGCTAAAGAAAACTTTGATGAGATCAGTGATGCCTTGGGAGAATTGGGTTTATAGTCTGCCGGCAGGAGAATGACTTGTGTTAACCCAAAGATATATCAATGACATTTTAATCATCGATTTTAATGGAGATGTTGACATTGAAAAGATGGAAGCAATAAAGAATATTATTTCATCCCTTATGGATAAGGATAGGCACAAGGTAGTACTTGATTTAAAAAATACTAAACATATCAATTATTTGACTATTGACATCCTTGTGGAAAGACTGCAAAGATTAAGACAGTATCGCGGTGATTTAAAATTAGTTGGAGTAAGTGATTATTTGAGGAATATTTTCAAGGTGGCAGGTGCTGATAACGAATTTAATAGTTATGATTCCGTAGAGAATGCGGTAAAGAGCTTTGGTGAAGAGGAGTAATATTGAACATCTTCCGGTAATGGTAAAAGAAGCAGTGGAATACCTGAACTGCCATCAGGACGGGATTTATATAGATGGGACATTGGGCAGTGGAGGACATTCATTAGAGATATTAAAGTGTAGTTCACCAAATGGTAGATTGATTGGAATAGATTGGGATGAAGATGCAATTACAGTTGCCAAAAATAGATTAAATCATTTTCAAGATCGGGTAACGATAATCTATGATAATTTTAAAAACCTTGGGGACATTGTAAGAAATCTAAAAGTACATGAGGTTGACGGAATATTACTTGATCTAGGGGTATCTTCAATTCAACTAGAGAATGAAGATAGGGGTTTTAGCTTTAGACTTGAAGGGCCAATCGATATGCGCATGGACAAAAGCTCCAGACTCAAGGCATTTGATTTGGTCAATTCCTTTTCCATACCTGAACTTGAACAGATATTGTGGAACTATGGTGAAGAACGTTTTGGGAAAAGGATTGCAAGATCTATTGCAGATTACAGAAAACACAAGCCGATATCTACAACCGTAGAATTGGCAGATATTGTCAGCGCTGCAATTCCATCCAGATTTCGTCCTAAAAGAATCCATCCGGCAACTAAGGCCTTCCAGGCCATTAGGATTGCTGTCAATGATGAATTTAGAAACCTTGAAACTGCTATCCAGGTAGGTATTGATCTCCTGAGAAAAGGGGGGAGGTTTTGTGTCATATCCTTTCACTCCCTTGAGGATAGGATTGTTAAACAGTCCTTTAGATTACTCGAGAGAGGATGCATCTGTCCCCCTAATATGCCGGAATGTAATTGTCAAAAGGAGAGCGAGGTCAAGGTGTTGACAAAGAAGCCAGTCCTTCCATCGGAGGATGAGATAAGGGAAAACCCCAGGTCGAGAAGCGCAAAGTTAAGGGTTGCTGAAAGGGTATAACTTTTTATTTTTAAGGAGGTTTTATGCAGGGCACAATTGCAGAGAGACTTATATTCAATAAATTCGACAAGAGTATTTCAAAGAGGCTGCCTTCAGATGGGCGCATAAACACAAAAGATTCAAGTACGATTGGTATATCTCTTATTGTCGCGTCGGTATTAATTTTTTCTTCTCTATTTTATGTATGGTCCCAAGTCAAGATTGTCAACCTGGGCTATGGAATCAGTCAAACAAACAAAGAGAAAAACGAACTGCTCCAATTGAATAAGAAATTGAAATTAGAGATAGCTAGCCTAACATCGCCATACCATGTTGAAGATATAGCAAAGAAAGAGCTAAGACTGACATCTCCTAAAGTAAACCAACTGGTTGTATTAAAATGACTGATAAGTCAAGGAAATGGTTGAAATTTAGGGTATTTATTATTTTCGTAGTTTTTATTATGATGACTGTTGCAATCTCAGCTAAGGCTTATCAACTTCAGATACTGAAAAGTCAAAGGCTTAGTCATCTGGCTGAAAGACAGCATCGGAAGGTTATATCCGTAGTCCCCAAAAGAGGGGTCATATATGATCGCAATAGAGAAGAAATGGCAATAAGTATCGACGTAGATTCTATATGTGCTGAGCCTATAAAGATAAGCGATGCATATAAAACCGCAAAAGAATTGTCACCAATTCTCAAAATGAGCGAAAAAGAACTGGCAGAGAAGTTTACTGTTAAAAGACCCTTTACCTGGGTTAGTAGAAGAGTGTCTCCAGACCAATCAATAAAGGTAAAGAACCTGAAGCTTAGTGGTATCAATTTCGTTAAAGAAGGCAGAAGATATTATCCGAATCGTGAAACAGCCGGAAATATTATCGGATTTGCCGGATTGGATTCCAAGGGATTGGAAGGTCTGGAGCTTCAGTATGACGATTATCTTAAAGGAGAGACCACATACTCAGTTGTAGAAAGGGATGCTTTGGGAAGGATAATATTGAGTCATGGTCTAAAGCAAAGGGATGAACAAGCGGGAAATGATTTAGTACTTACTGTAGACAAAACTATTCAGTATATAGCCGAAAAAGAACTAAAAGAAGCAGTTGTCAAAACCAACGCTAAAAGCGGTGTTGTTGTTGCTATGAACCCTAAAACCGGAGAGATACTGGCTATTGCCACTGAACCTCAGTTTAATCCGAATATCTTCGGGAAGTATCCTTCTTCTTCTTGGAGAAATAGAGCGGTTACTGACTGCTTTGAACCTGGATCAACCTTTAAGGTTTTTTTAGCAGCAGCGGCATTAGAAAAAGGTATAGTGTCTCAAAAAGACACCTTCTTTTGCGAAAACGGTTCATATAATGTGGCTAAAAGGACTATTCATGATACTCATTCCTATGGTTGGTTGAGTTTGCAGGACATAATAAAATTTTCCAGTAACATAGGTGCAGGCAAGATAGGGGAAAAACTTGGTAAGGAAAGATTATATGAATACGTAAGGAAATTTGGTTTTGGAGAAAGAACAGGTATCGACTTACCAGGGGAAACTCCGGGACAAATTCGTCCGACCAATGAGTGGTCACAGATTGCCGTTAATACAATTTCTTTCGGGCAGGGAGTCTCAGTTTCTGCCGTTCAATTAATCAGGGGGTTGTCTGCGATTGCTAATAAGGGGGATTTAATGAAACCATACATAGTAAAACAGATTGTTTCTCCCGAAGGTAAAATTATTAAAGAGTTCAGCCCTCAGGTAGTAAGGAGGGTCATTTCCGAAAAAACAGCCAGAGATGTTACATCTATCATGAAAACTACAGTGCTCCAGGGCGGAACAGGTACCAAGGCATCTATAGATGGATATGAGGTAGCCGGCAAGACTGGAACAGCCCAGAAGCCCAATCCATCTTTAGGTGGTTATTTTAAAGATAAGTATATAGCATTGTTTATGGGGTTCACCCCTGCTGATGATCCTAATGTGGCAATAGTAGTGTTAATTGATGAGCCCAAAGGGCTTTTTTATGGAGGTGATGTTGCTGCGCCGGTGTTTAAGAAAGTTGCGGAAGAAACTCTGCATTACATGGGGATACTTCCTACCAAGATTGTTGCCCAGGATAATCCTACTCCTCCTAAAGTATTAAGTAAACCCAAGGGATCTGATGGGTTAAGAAAGGATGCAGACATTAAAGAGGAAGGAACGGTTAAATCTGAAAAGTTTGTTATGCCTGATTTTACAGGGATGAGTATTAGGCAGATACTTAGAATGATACACGATTCTAAAATAGATATCAGGATCATAGGAAGCGGCAGGGCAGTCGAACAGAGTTTAAGGCCAGGAAGCATAGTCAATGATGGGGAAAAGTGTTGGGTTAAATTCCAGCAGCCATCATAGTATCGTAAATCGTGAATCGTGAATCGTGAATCGTGAATCGTAAATCGTAAATAAAATACAATAAAATCGATTCACAACTTACGACTCACGATTTACGATTCACGATTCACGAGGCAGACAGATGAAACTGAATGATTTAGTAGGGATTATAGAGGATAAAGAGGTCATAGGAGAGAGATCATTGGAGGTGGCCGGTATCTCCTATAATTCTAAAAAGATAGACAAAAATTTTTTATTTGTAGCGATAAAGGGAGCCAAGTTTGACGGTCATAACTTTGTTAAGGAGGCTATTGATAAAGGTGCCAGGGCGGTTGTGGTTGAGCAGAAACAAGAGGATATAAAGGATGCTACAATTATTTTGGTCCCTGATTCTCGAGTGGCGCTGGCACAGATTGCCGCTCGGTTTTATGGATATCCATCTTCCAAACTCACCCTGATTGGCATTACCGGCACCAACGGGAAGACCACTACTTCCTATCTTGTTGTATCCATATTCAAAGAAGCAGGTTTTAAAACAGGAATCATAGGGACAATAAATTACCGTTACGGGGGTAAGTCAATTCCAGCATCTATGACTACACCAGAATCCCTTGATCTCCAAAGGATGTTAGCTGAAATGGTGGAGGATGGGGTTACCCATGTTGTTATGGAGGTATCTTCCCACGCATTGGATTTAGGACGGGTAGAATCCCTCAACTTTGATGCAGGTGTATTTACCAACTTCACTCAAGACCATTTGGATTATCACCAAACCATGGAGCATTACTTTAGCAGCAAGGCTAAACTCTTCAACCATCTTTTGATTGAAAGTAACAAAAAAAAAGGTTCTTGTGCAGTAATAAATGCGGATGATCCCTTTGGTGAAAATCTTGCCTTAAACACCATACCAAATATTATCAGATACGGAGTTAAAAACAAATTTCAGGTTTTCCCAGAGCATATTAAGCTTGCTTTAGATGGGACAACTGCCAGGATAAACACCCCCAAGGGCAGTTTAAACGTCAAGTCTTCCCTCATCGGAGAATTCAATCTCTACAACATTCTGGCTGCTGCAAGTGTGGCGGTAAGCCAGGGTATCTCATTCCCGAATATAGAGAAGGGCATAGAAAGTCTGGATAGAGTCCCGGGCAGATTCGAACGCATAGAAAACGGAGAAGGTATCAACATCATAGTTGATTATGCCCACACCAGTGATGCATTGGAAAGGACTCTCGCAACTATAAAAAGCCTTTCCAAAGGAAAGATAATCACGGTGTTTGGGTGCGGAGGAGATCGTGACAGATTAAAGAGGCCCCTTATGGGGGCAGTGTCGGGCAAATACAGCGATTTGTCCATAATAACATCGGATAACCCTAGAACAGAAGATCCCAATACTATAATAGAGGGAATCGAAGAAGGAATTAAAAGATTGGGCATAAGAAAGTATTATGTGGATGATTTGACCGTAAATTCCTGTAAAAAAGGGTATGTGACCGTTGTTGACCGTCTTCGGGCAATAAGGCTCGCTATTGATATGGCAAAAAATCAAGATACGGTTTTAATTGCAGGTAAAGGGCATGAAGATTATCAGATTGTGGGAAACGAGAAGATACCTTTTGATGATCGGCAGGAAGCAAGAAAGGCAATATCTGAGAGGGAAAAGAGGAGAGGCATTCTAAATGTCTGAACTTAATTATAAATTCTCAGCTGCCGATGTTTTGAAAATCACTGGGGGGAGACTTCTTCACGGTTCTCTTTTTGCCTCCTTCAAAAATATCTCTACCGATTCTCGAACCATCAAACCGGAATATCTCTTTATACCCCTAAAGGGTGAGCACTTTGATGGACACAGTTTTATCCCCCAGGTCTATAAGAAGGGTGCCAATGGTGTAATAGTAAAGAGAAACTCTTTAGAAGAGAAGGGATGGGACGGTGAATGGGCTGTTATAGAAGTTGACGACACATTAAGAGCCCTGGGTGATATTGCCCATTTTTGGAGGATGAAACACCCTATTCCGGTTGTGGGTATTACCGGCAGCAACGGAAAGACTACCACCAAAGAGATGATCGGCAGTATACTGGGAATCCCCTTTAAGGTATTAAAAACAGAGGGTAACTTCAACAATCTAATAGGTCTTCCCCTAACCCTGTTAAAACTCAGTGAGAAAGATGAGATAGCGGTTCTGGAAATGGGTACAAACGCCAGGGGAGAGATAAAGAGGTTGTCTGAGGTTTCTGTGCCGGATGTGGCTGTTATAACAAATATCGGGCAGGCGCATCTTCAGGGGCTTTTGAGTGTGGAAGATGTAAGGGAAGAAAAAGGAGAGCTATTTAAAATTTTAAGAGAGGACAGCTTTGCCATAATCAATCAGGATGATCCCATGGTTCTTAAACTAGCTGCTGAATGTAAGTGCAGAAAGATTAGTTTTAGTATGAGTGGAGATGCCGACCTTATGGCAAAGGATGTGTCAGTATCCGATTTGGGTAAAGTTAGCTTTCGGCTTGCTGCTGAGGATAAAGATGCTATTATCAATCTGCCGCTCTATGGGGTTTTCAATGTCTATAATGCATTGGCAGCAGCCGGGGTTGCTCAATCTCTGGGTGTGGGATTGGAGATTATTAAAGAAGGATTGGAAAGATTTAAACCTCTGCCTGGTCGTATGGAGGTTGTGGAATTAGGTGGTTATACAATAATAAACGATACTTACAATGCAAATCCAAACTCTATGGGGCAAGCCCTCAAAACCCTGACAGGGTTCAAAAGGACCGGAAGAACAATAGCAGTTTTGGGAGACATGTTAGAGTTAGGGGAATTTACTGAGTCCGCTCATATTAAAATCGGTAGGATGGTTTCGGGGTTAGGGATCGATTATCTGTTTACATTGGGGGAGGATTCCGTAAATATTGCCCTGGCCGCCTCTGAGGGGGGGATGAATGAAGAAAACATTTATATAGAAAAGGAGCATCAAGACGTTACCGCAAAGCTAAGAGCCATCATCACTAAAGGAGATTGTATTTTAGTGAAAGGTTCGAGAAGTATGAAGATGGAATTGATTATAAAAGAGCTTACCAATCAGACGTCAGACATCAGACATTAGACTGAAGGGGAGAAAGTGGTCAGAGATTACACAAAGATAAAGGGTATCCGTTCACAGTTTACGGTTTGCAGTTAACAGTTGGCAAAAATGCTTCAAGCTTTATATAATTACCAATATTTGAGTTTAATGAGAAGTAAGTTAGCCTCATGGACAAGAGGCAAGGATTCAAAGGGCCATAGACCATGCTTTTTCACTTCCTGTATCCACTTCATACTACGTATGCCTTCCTGAATGTCTTCAAATACATTACCTTCAGAACTATCTATGCAGCCCTGACAGCCCTGATAATCAGTTTCTTTTTGGGTCCCTGGTTTATAAAAAAAGTCGCTTCACTTAATATTGGCCAGCAGATCCGTGAGGATGGCCCTGCCTCCCATATTCAGAAACATGGTACCCCCACTATGGGGGGGGCACTGATCCTTTTTGCCCTGACTGTATCTATTTTACTATGGGGGAACCTGACAAATTCCTATCTTTGGATAGCCATACTAAGCACTCTGGGATTTGGGATTATTGGGGTAATCGATGATTATAAAAAACTGGCAAAGAAGAATTCCACTGGGTTGAGGGCTAAGTATAAGATGGGAGGACAGATACTAATTGGTTTGCTTATAGGGTTGTTCCTTTACTTGTATCCTAACTTCAGCACATCTATTAGCGTTCCGTTTTTCAAAGGTATACATCCCGACTTAGGCATGTTTTATATTCCCTTCGTCATTTTTGTTGTGGTTGGCGCTTCAAATGCAGTTAACCTGACAGATGGATTGGATGGATTGGCAATAGGTCCTGTAATGATTGCAAGCGCTACTTACCTTCTCTTTTCTTACTTTGCAGGTAACGTTAAGATCGCCAATTATTTACAGATTCCCTATATAGCCGGCACCGGGGAGTTGGCAGTCTTTTGTGGCGCAATATTAGGTGCCAGTGTGGGGTTTCTCTGGTATAACACCTATCCGGCACAGATATTTATGGGAGATGTTGGCTCCCTTTCCTTAGGTGGGGCATTGGGGACAGTGGCAGTAATTACTAAACAGGAGATGCTTCTGGTTATTGTGGGTGGGCTATTTGTAATCGAGGCCCTTTCTGTAATATTTCAGGTTGGATCGTACAAGTTGAGAGGGAAACGTATATTTCGCATGGCCCCTCTCCATCATCATTTTGAGCTAAAAGGTTGGGCAGAACCAAAGGTTATCGTAAGGTTTTGGATTATAGCAGTAATACTTGCCCTTGTTGCAATAAGTACGTTGAAGTTAAGATAATCGTAACCGTTCACAGGTTCAAAGGTTTGGGCAACAGCCCGAAGAAAAGCAACCCTGAACCCTGAACCCTGAGCGGCTGACATCTGAATGCTTACGACAAAGGGTTAAGAGGAAAAAGTTGATTACAATAAAAGAGAAGAAATTTCTGGTAGTTGGTTTAGGAAAGAGTGGTGTAGCCTGCGCTCGTTTTTTGAAGGATAGGGGAGGGGTGGTAACAGCTACGGACGGGAAGTCAATTGATGATTTAGGTGAAGCTGTTCAAAAACTCAAGGATTTAGGTATTAAGATAGAGGCAGGAGGGCACAATATAGAGACCTTTTTGGATTGTGACCTCATCGTTTTAAGCCCCGGAGTTCCGATGTCTATCGAGCCGATCAGGGAAGCAAAAAAAAGAGGGATAGAGGTTATCTCTGAAATAGAGCTGGCATATAATTTTATTAAAACTCCAATTGTCGCAATTACTGGAAGCAATGGGAAGACCACTACTACAACCCTGGTAGGTCAGATCCTTAAAAGGGCACACAAAGAGGTCTTTGTTGGAGGCAACATCGGCAATCCCCTGATCGAGTACATAGAGCTTGGGAGGGAAGCAGAGTATGTAGTTGCGGAGATTAGCAGTTTTCAGCTGGAAGGTATAAGGAGTTTCAGACCAAGGGTTGTTATAATGCTGAATATTTCTCCTGACCATTTAGATCGGTACCTCTCATATCAGGATTACATTGCAGCTAAGGCAAGGATATTCCTCAACCAAAGGGAAGGGGATTTCGCTATTTTAAATGCCGATGATTCTTTGGTTTCAGAGATGACGAATTCATTCAAAGATGTAAGAAAGGTATATTTTAGCCAAAAAAAGAAGATGAATAAGGGAATCTATCTGTATGGAAATTCCATTGTCTCAGAAATCGGCGGGCAAAAACATTGTTACAGTACAGAGTTCTTCAAGATAAGAGGGGTGCATAATATTGACAACATTATGGCATCCATAGCTGCTGCGGAAATATGTGGATGTAACCCTGGGGATATTCAGGATGCTGTAAATAGTTTTAAGGGGCTTGAACACCGCCTGGAATTTGTAGAAGAGATCTCCGGAGTGAAATACTATAATGATTCCAAGGCAACCAATATTGGTGCAGTGGAGAAGTCTTTAGAGAGTTTTGAGGAACCCATAATTCTTATCGCAGGGGGAAGAGACAAAGGGACAGGATATGAAAGCTTGAATGAGTTGGTCAAGGAAAGGGTTAAGAAACTAATACTGATAGGCGAAGCAAAGGAGATAATCCTGAAATCCTTAGGCTCTCTGACCCAATCCCTTAAAGCAGACACACTGGAAGAAGCTGTAGAACTGGCATGGTCGCAGTCTTCCTATGGAGATATTGTCTTATTGTCTCCTGCCTGTTCAAGCTATGACATGTTTAATAACTATGAAGAAAGAGGGGAAGCGTTTAAGGCAATTGTTAGGGAGCTAAAATCTAAGACAGATAATAGAATAGGAGTAACTATTCAGGTAGGCACAAAGGCACAAATTCGTAATCCGTGAATCGTAAGTCGTAAATCGATTCACGATTCACGATTCACGACCCCGCTCCGCTCTGCTTTGTGCCTATGTGCCTTTGCCACTTTGTGCCTGAGTAGTTACAAATAGGGTAGGAAATAGATGAGGGAAAAGTCAGGGTTTGACTACATATTGCTCCTTTTCACTTTATTGCTGGTCGGGACTGGTATTGTTATGGTGTATAGCTCTAGTGCCATAATGGCATCAGGAAAGTTTAATGACGGATACTTTTTCCTGAAAAAACAGATTCTATTTGCAGTAGTTGGTATTTTAATGATGATTGGTGTGGCA
>JBAZOX010000026.1:0-16991 GCA_041648535.1 Desulfobacteria bacterium
GGAAGAAGATAGCAAGGGGACCGATTTAACCCGGGATGCCCATGTTGTTTTAAAAAATAGTTTTATTAACTATATAGGTTATGTAGAGGGTATGAATGTTTATGATGGAAGTGTCGATGTGGTAGTATGTGACGGATTTGTGGGGAATATAACCTTAAAGATAAGTGAAGGGTTAGTTTACGCATTAGGTAATATATTTAAAACAGAGATGGGCAACGGTCTCCGTTCAAAATTGGCTTACATTTTAGCTAAGAAGCCATTAAATAATATAAAAAAGAGATTCGATTATTCAGAATACGGAGGTGCCCCTCTTTTGGGTATAGACGGCATAGGTATAATCAGCCACGGCAATTCGTCGGCCAGGGCCATCAAAAATGCCGTCCAGATGGCTACTCGCTTTGTTTCCAGTAGGGTTAATCCTCATATTATAGAAGACCTTAAAAGGAACCAGGAGTTGCAGAAATCAGCCAAAATATCCCCTATCAAGATTTGGGAACAGATTAAAGAGAAGATAATTCACGCTGAAGAAAAATGGAAGGATAAATAAGGTAATTAGGAGTTATTTATGGATTATTTTTTGACAGAAAACCAGATGATGATAAAAGAACTGGCCAGGCAGATCGCAGACCAAAGGATTATGCCTGTTAGGGCAGAGCTCGATGAGAAGGAGGAGTTTCCATGGGAGATTATCAAAGTTCTGGCAGACTCTGATCTAATGGGGCTGTGTTACCCTGAGGAATATGGAGGGCTTGGAGGGGGGACATTTGAGAACTGTTTGGCTGTGGAGGAGATAAGCAGGGCTTGTATTGGTGTCTCTGTATGCTATGCCGGCAGTGGACTTGGGGCATATCCTATCCTTCTATTTGGCTCGGAAGAGCAGAAAAAGAGATACATACCGGATGTAGCCGGTGGAAGAAAACTGGCGGCTTTCGGTTTAACTGAGGCTAATGCAGGAAGCGATGCTTCTGGAATTCAAACCACGGCCGTATTGGATGGAAATGAATATATTATAAATGGTACAAAGCAATGGATCACCGGTGGAGGCGAAGCTGAAATATATACAGTAATAGTTATGACCGACAAGACTAGAGGAAGTCGGGGGGCAAGTGCCCTTATCGTAGAAAAAGGGACTCCTGGGTTCTCTTTTGGTAAGAAGGAAAAGAAGATGGGTATCAGGGCATCTGCTACAACAGAATTGATCTTCTCAAACTGTCGGGTACCTAAAGAGAATTTGATTGGAAGAGAAGGGATGGGCTTTGTTGTAGCCATGAGGGTTCTGGATAGAACAAGGCCGGGAATCGGAGCTCAAGCCATCGGACTCTGTCAAGGAGCCTTGGATGAAGCAGTGAACTATGCCCGAGAAAGGAGACAGTTTGGGAAACCGATTATCTCTTTTCAGGCTGTTCAGCATATTTTGGCTGATATGGCTACCCAGACAGAGGCTGCCAGGGCGCTGGTTTATTCTGCTTGTAGATTTATTGACAGCGGCGCAAAGGATATATCTAAGGTGTCTGCCATGGCGAAGGTCTTTTCCAGCGATGTTGCTATGAAGGTTACCGTAGATGCTGTTCAGGTTTTAGGTGGATATGGTTATATGCGGGATTATCCAGTGGAAAAGATGATGCGGGATGCAAAGATCCTTCAGATATATGAAGGAACCAACCAGATTCAACGGAATGTGATAGGTCAGGAATTGATCAAGGAATATGCAGGGAAGAAAGAAAAAAAATAAGAGAGCTTACAGTGAATATAGTTGTATGCATAAAGCAGGTCCCAGAAACAACAAGCGTCAAGATCAGTAAAGATACTAACACGCTTATGAGAGAAGGAGTGAAGAGTATTATTAACCCTTTTGACATGTATGCGATTGAAGAGGGGTTAAGGATAAAAGAAAGGTTTGGTGGAAGAATTAGTGCTGTTAGTATGGGACCTCCTCAGGCAGAGGAGGCTTTGAGAGAGGCAGTTTCTTATGGAGTTGATGATGCTTTCTTGCTAAGTGATCGGGCATTTGCCGGAGCTGATACCCTGGCTACCTCTCGTACGTTGGCTAAGGGCATAAAGAAGATTGGGAGTTTTGATCTTATTATTTGTGGTAAACAGGCTATTGATGGAGATACTGCCCAGGTAGGACCTGGTATTGCTGAGAAGCTGGATATACCTTTTGTTGCTTTTGTCAGGAAGATAAGGGAGATCGGTAATCACTCTATCAAAGTCGAGAGGATGATGGATGATGGATATGATGTCATGGAAATAACTCTCCCATCCCTGATAACGGTGGTAAAGGAGATTAATGAGCCGAGAATGCCTTCTTTAAGAGGGAAAATGAAGGCAAAGAGCATTGATATACCTACCTGGGGGCTAGCGGATTTAGAGATTGGGGAGGATAAGGTTGGGCTTAAAGGGTCTGCTACTCAAGTAATAAAGGTATTTACTCCAAAACGGGGTGGCAGGAGAGAGATGTTGGAAGGCTCAGTAGAAACTCAGGTAGGCTTGTTGATTAACAGGCTGAATGATTTAAAGGTGGTATAGATATTGGTTAAAGTCGATATTGAGTTATGTACAGGATGTGGAGTTTGCGAAGAGGCATGTCCTTTTGGGGCTATTAAGATTCAAGATGATGTGGCATCTATAGATGAGAGGTGTAATCTATGTGGTGCCTGCGTTGATGTTTGCAGTTTTGAAGCTATTTCGACACAAGGGTTAAGAAAAACAGGCGGAGAGGGTAACGACCATAAAGGGATATGGGTATTTGCCGAGCAAAGAAATGGCAAGATAGCCAGTGTTGTTTTAGAGCTTCTGGGAGAGGGGAGAAAGCTGGCTGATAAATTGGGAGTCGACCTTTCTGCTGTCTTCTTTGGTGACAGTGTGGAAATGCAGACCAATGAACTGATATCCTATGGTGCCGATAAGGTATATGTTGCAGATGCCCCAATCCTTCGGGACTTTAATGATGAGATTTACAGTAAGGTTTTAGTTGATTTGATTAATGAGTACAAACCGGAGATCGTACTCTCCGGGGCTACTGCTGTTGGGAGGTCTTTCATCCCTGAGGTCTCTGCCAGGCTGGAAACCGGTCTGACGGCAGATTGTACTGCTCTGGATATAGATACTGAAAGGAGAATTCTGCTCCAAACCCGTCCTGCCTTTGGAGGAAATATAATGGCTACCATCATTTGTCCTGATGAACGCCCTCAAATGGCTACTGTTCGCCACAAGGTGATGAAAAAGGCGATATATGACACGAATCGAAAAGGAGAGGTGATTAAAAAGAATATCAATGGTTATGGCGTGAATCTCCGCACAAAGGTTCTTGAGGTGGTGGAAGAGATTGG
Source organism: Desulfobacteria bacterium (assembly GCA_041648535.1). Classification (GTDB taxonomy): domain Bacteria; phylum Desulfobacterota; class UBA8473; order UBA8473; family UBA8473; genus UBA8473. Next base: position 3,333 of record JBAZOX010000026.1, read on the forward strand.
AGAAACGGTAAATATAGCTGAGGCAGATGTAATTGTCTCCGGGGGGAGAGGGCTTCAAGAGCCAAAGAATTTTAAACTCATTGAAGAATTGGCAAAAATTCTGGGCGGTGCTGTAGGTGCATCTAGAGGTGCTGTTGATGCCGGTTGGATACCCTACTCACACCAGGTTGGCCAAACCGGAAAGACGGTTTGCCCCAAGCTGTATATTGCATGCGGAATATCAGGAGCGGTTCAGCATTTAGTCGGTATGCAGTCATCAGATGTTATTGTTGCTATTAATATAGATAAAGATGCCCCCATTTTTGATGTGGCTACTTTTGGTATTGCTGGGGACGTATTTGAGGTTGTCCCCGCACTCATTAAAAGATTTAACGAAATAAGAGGATAGGAGTTGCCCATGGTTAAATCGGCATTTATATTTCCTGGGCAGGGTTCCCAGTATCTTGGTATGGGAAAGGAACTCTATGACAATTTCACTGTCGCAAGGGAGACCTTTGAAGAGGCAAATGATTCTTTAGGCATGGACATAAAAAAAATCTGTTTCGAAGATCCCAATGGTGAAATAGGGTTGACAGTTAATACTCAACCTGCTGTATTGACAGCTAGTATTGCTGCGCTCCGGGTCTTGAACCAGGAAACGGATATACAGCCATCCCTTGTTGCCGGTCATAGTTTAGGAGAGTACAGTTCTTTGGTTGCGGCTAAATCATTGAGTTTTTCTGATGCCGTGAAGATAGTTCAACAAAGGGGAAGATTTATGCAAGAGGCAGTACCGCTAGGTACCGGAACTATGGCAGCTATTATAGGGATGCAGGAAGAAGTTGTGGAAAAGATTTGTGCTGAGATAACGAAGGATGGAAATCTGGTCTCGCCGGCCAACTACAACAGTCCGGATCAAATTGTTGTCTCTGGAGAATCTACAGCGGTTCAAAAGGCCATTGATTTAGCGAAAGAAAGAGGCGCCAAAAGAGCCGTGGTTTTGAATGTCAGTGCCCCTTTTCACTGTAGTCTTATGGAGCCGGCTATGGAGAGGCTAGCATCTGAGCTAGAGAAGTTTTCTTTCAAAGACATACAAACCCCTGTAATTTCAAATGTTGAGGCGGACATAAATACTTTTAAAGAAAGGGTTAAAGAGCTCTTAACAAAGCAGGTATGTAGTCCGGTGAAATGGGCGCAGTCTATGGAAAGGATGATTAAAGAAGACGTAAATATGGTTATTGAAGTTGGGCCCGGTAAGGTTCTGTCAGGATTAATGAGGAAGATTAGCGACAAGGTAAGGATACGAAATGTGGAAGATATTAAAAGCTTAAAGAGGGTTCAAGAAGACTAGTAGAGCGTTTCGTAATTAAGATGTCATATCGACCCGAAGGGAGATATCTTCTAATAATGCATATTCATTAAGATTTCTCGCTTTGCTCGAAATGACAGTATTGCATATGTATTTATGAAACGATGTACTAGAGACTAGAGAGGGGACAAGGGGGTTAATAGATGGATTTAAAAGGCAAAGCGGCAGTAATAACCGGATCTGCTCAGGGTATTGGTAGGGCAATTGCTATCCTATTGGCAAAGAAGGGAGCGGACATTGTCGTCTCTGATCTGAATTCTGAAAAGGCCCAGGAGGTCGCAAGAGAGATTGAAAAGATGGGAAGGAGATGTCTGGTTACCATAACCAATGTGGCTGATTTTAAAGAGGCCGAGCAGATGATAAACAAAACAATCGAGGGACTAGGCCGTATTGATATCCTGGTGAATAATGCCGGTATAGTTAGAGACAGCCTTCTTTTGAGAATGAAAGAAGAGAGCTGGGATCAGGTTTTGAGTGTGAACCTGAAAGGTACCTTTAACTGTACAAAGGCAGCAATCAAGTTTATGGTAAAACAGAGAAGCGGGAAGATTGTAAATATTGCATCCATTTCAGGGGAAATGGGGAATATTGGTCAGGCAAACTATTCCGCTTCCAAGGCAGGGGTAATTGGTTTTACAAAAACTGCAGCAAGAGAGCTTGCCTCAAGAGGGATAAACGTTAATGCTGTTGCCCCTGGTTTTATTGATACACTTATGACCCAGTCTTTGCCTGAGGATATTAGAGAAAACCTGAAAAAACAGATTCCTGTTGAGAGGTTAGGGACGCCTGAAGATATAGCTGAAGCTGTTTACTTTCTTGTCTCCGATGCATCAAGTTATATTACCGGTCAAGTAATCAATGTTAATGGGGGTTTGTATATGTAGGACTGTAGTAATTTCCTATGTTAAGTAAAGAATAATTTTATAGGAGGTATAAAGTTAATGGGGAAAGAATCTGTTGAGGCAAAAATTAGGGCTATAATAGCCGAACAACTTGGTATAGATGAAGATGAGATTGTTAACGAGGCGTCTTTTGTTGACGATTTGGGTGCGGATTCATTGGATTTGGTTGAGTTAATAATGGCTCTTGAGGAGGAGTTTGGTCAAGAGATATCCGATGAAGAAGCAGAAAACATTCAAACTGTTCAAGAGGCTATTGATTATATTTCCGAGCATCTATAGTTAAATAGTGTCAGTTATCCGTTGTCAGCCTGCCTGTCGGCAGACAGGTGGTCGGTTGTAAATTCCGAACGAAGTCAGGAGACAAAAGATCGTCGGATTGTCGCAAAGCAGCTAACTTGATAGTATAGGAATTTCCTTTTTAAATAACTTTAGGCACTTTAAACTTTAGCTCACTTTAGGCACTTAACTTGAGGACTATAATTAGTTCTGTCTTGTAGAAACTCTTTCAACTTTTTGGAGGTGCTACCTTGAAGAGGAGGGTTGTAGTAACGGGGTTGGGGGCAGTGACTCCTTTAGGGATTGGGGCAGAAAAAACATGGAAAGCCCTATGTGCAGGAAAGTCAGGGATTGGCAGGATTTCCCGTTTTGATACAACTAATTTTCAAACAAAGATCGCCGGTGAAGTAAAGGATTTTGATCCGGAAGACTTCTTAGATAAGAAACAAGTAAGAAGGATGGACTCGTTCGTCCATTATTGCATGGCATCAACTATTATGGCCATGGATGATTCAAAACTTGAAGTTGCAAACCAAGATGCTGAAAGAATTGGGGTTCTTATAGGGACAGGACTGGGTGGTTTACCAACCTTAGAGAAAAATCATACCCTGTTACTGGAAGGGGGACCTAAAAAGATATCACCTTTCTTTATACCCATGATGATTGCCAATATGGCGCCAGGACAGGTAGCTATTCATTTTGGGATTAAGGGCCCTAATACCTGTGTTGTTACAGCCTGTGCAGCCGGTTCTCACGCTATTGGGGATTCATATAAAGTAATACAGCGAGGTGACGCAGACATTATGGTTACCGGGGGGACAGAGGCAACCATAACCCCTTTAAATATCGGTGGCTTTAATGCGATGAAGGCTATTTCCACGAATAACGATGAACCCGAAAAAGCCAGTCGCCCTTTTGATAAAAATAGAGACGGTTTTGTTCCGGCGGAAGGTGCAGGGACAATTATTTTAGAAGAGCTGGAACTGGCGCTTAAGAGGGGGGCCAATATCTATGCTGAAATTGTTGGTTACGGACTAACCGGTGATGCCTTTCATATAACCGCCCCTGACCCCCAAGGAAGCGGGGCAGCCAGATGTATGAAGATGGCATTGAATGATGCCAATATATTACCCTCTGAAGTGGATTATATCAATGCCCATGGTACCTCTACACCAATGAACGATACGATAGAAACCATTGCCATAAAGACCGTCTTTAATGAATACAGCAAAAAGGTTCCTGTAAGTTCCACTAAGTCTATGACCGGCCACTTACTTGGTGCGGCAGGGGGGGTTGAGGCGGTCTTTACAATTCTGACAATTCGTGATGGGATTATTCCGCCTACTATAAACTATGAGACTCCCGACCCCGATTGCGATCTGGATTATGTCCCGAATGTAGCGAGAAAGGCTGATGTTAAGATAGCTATTTCTAATTCCTTTGGTTTTGGCGGGACCAATGCTACGCTGGTCTTTAAGAGGTTTGAAGGTTAAAAAAGATGAGAATCATTATTGGCTCTGACCATGGAGGTTTTGAATTAAAGGAGTCTATAAAACAATCTTTATCTAAAGATATGAAGATAGACTTTTATGATGTTGGTACATTCAACAGCGAATCTGTGGATTACCCCGCCTTTGGCAGTATGGTTGCGGAAAAGGTACAAAAGGGAGAATTCGAAAGGGGGATTCTTGTCTGTGGAACCGGGATTGGTATGTCCATAGTTGCCAATAGGTTTCCTAAGATACGGGCTGCCCTGTGTCATGATACATATACTGCAAGAATGAGCAGAGAGCATAATGACTCCAATATCCTTATTATTGGCGGAAGAGTTACAGGTAAAGATGTTGCCATGGAAATAGTTAAAGTATGGTTCACCAGTGAATTTCAAGGAGGAAGACACCAGCGAAGACTGGAAAAGATAGCCGATATAGAGAAAGCCATTTGTGATTCTCAATCTACCAGGCCTGCGGAGAAATAGATGTCGATTTTAAGAGAGACGGACCCAGAGATTGCAGATGTCATTCAACTAGAGACGAAAAGACAGGCATATAGGCTGGAGTTAATCGCTTCTGAAAACTTTGTAAGTGAAGCAGTATTAGAAGCCCAGGGCAGTATTCTGACCAACAAATATGCGGAGGGGTATCCTAAAAAGAGATACTATGGAGGATGTGAATTTGTAGATAGTGTTGAAAGCCTGGCTATAACCAGAGCTAAAGAGTTATTTGGGGCTGATCATGTTAATGTTCAGCCTCACTCCGGGACACAGGCTAACATGGCCGTTTATTTCTCTGTACTGAGCCCAGGAGATACCATCATGGGGATGAGCATGACCCATGGCGGACATCTCACCCATGGTAGTCCTGTTAGTTTTTCCGGTAAACTGTATAATGTAATTGCCTACGGGGTGACCAGAGATACCCAGAGGATCGACTTTGATGCAGTAGAAAGGTTAGCCAGAGATAATAGACCGAAGTTGATTGTGGTAGGGGCCAGCGCCTATCCCAGGATCATCGATTTCCCCCGCTTCCGAAGGATTGCCGATGATGTAGGGGCATACCTTATGGTGGATATGGCTCATATCGCGGGATTAATTGCATCTGGCTTACATCCTGACCCTGTGCCCCATGCTGAGTTTGTTACTTCTACCACTCACAAAACACTAAGGGGACCTAGAGGAGGGTTGGTTTTATGCAAGAAGGAATTTGCCAGGGTTATAGATAGCCTTGTATTCCCCGGAATACAGGGTGGCCCCCTTATGCACATCATTGCTGCAAAAGCAGTTGCATTTAAAGAGGCGCTTTCACCAGGATTCAAGGATTATCAGAGGCAGATACTCAGCAATGCTTCCACCTTAGCTGAGGAACTCCAAAAAAGAGGATATGAGCTGGTAGCAGGTGGGACGGATACCCATCTTGTACTTATGGATCTGACCAAGACCGATCTTACGGGTAGAGTTGCAGAAGAGGCATTAGACGAGGCCGGTATTACAGTAAACAAGAATGAGATCCCCTTCGATAGCAGGGGGCCGGTTATTACCAGTGGTATAAGGATTGGGGCATCGGCGGTAACCACCAGGGGCATGAAAGAATCTGAGATGAAGGTGATTGCCGATTTTATATCACAGGTTCTCAGTGATGTGAGCAATATATCTAACCTAAAAAGGATTAGAGACATGGTTTTTGATCTGTGTAAGAAATTCCCTCTATACCAGGGTAGACTAAAAGAGTAAACAAATACGCTGGAGTTTTTCTGGATGTCAAGACCAAGCTGGGAAGAATATTTTATGGATATAACCTTTTTGGTAGCAAAACGGGCCACATGCCGTAGGCGCCAGGTAGGGGCTGTTTTAGTTAAAGACAAAAGGATGCTGTCAACCGGGTATAATGGGGCGCCCATGGGGCTTGCCCACTGTTTGGATACTGGGTGTTTGAGAGAGCAAAACAATATTCCTTCTGGTGAAAGGCATGAGTTATGCAGAGGTTTGCATGCAGAGCAGAATGCTATAATTCAAGCGGCTTACCATGGTGTCAGTGTCAATGATTCAATATTGTTTTGTACCAATCTTCCATGTATTATCTGTCTTAAGATGATAATCAATGCGGGAATCAAGAAGATTGTCTACAAGGATGGTTATGCTGACGAGTTATCTTATGATATGATAAGAGAATCCGGGATTGAATTAGCAGAATACAGAGTTGAAGAAAAGATTTGAGATTTTTATGCCTCTAAGAACCCCTTTGTTTTTTGTATTATCCTTGAATAGTCATAGGGGTATCCATACCAGTTTATCTCTGGATCAGCCCTAAACCAGGTCATCTGGCGTTTAGCATACCTCTTTGTGTCTTGTTTCACTTGCAGAATAGCCTCATCTAAAGAAAATTCCCCCAAGAGATAACCGGCAATCTGTTTATATCCTAATCCTTGCATCGAGTTTAAATCCCTTGTATATCCCATATCCAAAAGGCATTTTACCTCATCCACAAGACCGATGGCAATCATCCTGTCAACCCTTTTTTCTATCCTTGAGTAGATATCTTGACGGTCTATATAGAGTCCAATCTTGAAAGTATCAAAGGGAGAGTCTTTGAAGCTATGTTTCTCATGGTATTCAGATAATGGTTTTTTGGTTAACCGACAAACCTCTATCGCCCGTATTATCCTGGAAGAGTCATTTGGGTGAAGTCTTGCAGCGGTAACCGGATCTAGTTCTGATAATTCTTTATAGAGATAGTCATTACCTGCAAGTACTGCCTTTTTTTTGAGCACTCGTCGGAGTTCTTGATCAGCCCCCGGACCTTTGAACAAACCTCTAGTCAGTGCCTTGATGTAGAGCCCTGTACCCCCTGCTACAATAGCAACTTTGCCCTGTCCATCAACGTTGGAGATTGCCTCTCCTGCTTCTTGTCTGAACAAGGCTGCACTGAACTCCTCATCAGGATACAGAATATCTATCAGATGATGCTTTACTTTCTTCTGTTCATCAGGTGTTGGCTTTGCCGTTCCAATGTCCAGGTACCTGTAGACCTGCATAGAATCGGCACTTATGATCTCTGCGTTAATTCTTGTAGCCAATTCTAAAGCCAATTGCGATTTACCAACAGCCGTGGGACCAACAATTGCTACTATCCTGGTTTTATTCATTTATGCTAGACCTTTGCACAACCTGCCGAGAGCTTTGAAGAAGTACCCCTGAGAGCGAATTCATAGATTTTTTGGGGAACCCTTCTTAGCGAGCGTAATGTAGAAAATTCACATGTTTGAGCCCGAAGGGTGAGTTTGTGAATTTTCCATGGAGCGAGCTTAGATGGGTCAAAAAATGTATGCTGAAGCGAAAAGGGGTACTTTTTCAAAGCTCTCTATACAACTTTGTTCAAAGGATACTCTATAATCCCTTCTGCACCGACTTCTTGCAGCTTTGGGATCAACTCACGGACTACATTTTTGTCTACTATGGTTTCAACTGAGTACCATTCCTGCTTATAGAGCTTTGCTATGGTGGGGGCCTTTAAGCTTGGAAGTATTTTAGTAATCTTCTCAATGTCTTCCTCGGCAATGTTCATCTTTAAACCAACCCTACTCTCCGCCTGTAAGGCACCATTTAGCAAAATCCTAATCTGTTCGATCTTCTTCTTTTTCCATGTGTCTTTCATGGAGTTCTTATCGGCTATCAGTTGAGTATTGGATTCCATCAATTCATGGACAATGCGAAGACCATGAGCCCTAATAGTACTCCCTGTTTCGGTAACCTCTACTATTGCATCAACCAACCCCTCTACTACCTTAGCCTCAGTAGCTCCCCATGAAAACTCCACTTCTACATTTATGTTTCTGTCTGAAAAGAATTTTTTGGTGAAACTCACAAGTTCTGTTGATATCCTTTTCCCTTCTAAATCCTCTAATCTTTTAATCGGTGAATCCTCCGGCACAACTAAGACCCATTTTGTAGGTCTTTGCGTTACTTTTGAATATATCAAATCCTGAACAACGACTACATCAGATCCATTTTCGAGAATCCAATCCTTCCCCGTCAACCCCACATCCAGGGTTCCCTTTTCTACATACCGAGACATCTCCTGAGCCCTAATAAGAGCGCATTTAATCTCTTTGTCGTTGATTTCGGGAAAATAATTCCGAGAATCAACCAGTATTTTCCAACCGGCCTTTCTAAACAAATCAATTGTAGCCTTTTCTAAGCTTCCTTTAGGTATCCCTAATTTTAAAATACTCATACTAATCGCTCCTCCAGCCTTCATAATATCTCAGCAATTCTACAACTCCCTCCCTTTTTCTTCTCTCCGGGACATCTCGAGGATTTCTCTGATAAAAGGAAGGAGATAAATATTTTCTGTATTGAAAAAAGAGAGTGCCCGAGCCAGGATTTTTATTTGGCTGTCCACTGGTTCAGATCGGGTCATAAAAATCTTATAGGTTTTTTGGACTTTGCAAAGACCTCCCCTGACAGAAAACTCTTCATCTCCCAGTTTTTCATAGACGATCTCAACACCGAGCTTCTCAGCGAGATACTCAAGAGATTCCAAAACCTTTCTAGGTTGCATGTTCATTAATTTATCAAAAATATTCCATACTCGTCTTCTTGAACTCCTCAGTGCTAAAGAGAAGTTTGTAATCTTTGATTCCTGTTTTATCTGATATCCTCTTCACTATCTTGAGACACCCTTCTCTTGTTTTCGCATGAATCATGGTAAAAAGGTTGCCATTCCATTCTGGTATCGTGTGTCTTTCATAACAATGGGTTACCTCCTTAAAGGATGCCATTATCTTTCCCACTCTTTCCACATCCTTGTCCGGAACTGCCCAGACTGTCATGGCATTAGCGTTAATGCCTACTCTTCTGTGCCTAAGGGTGGCACCAAAGCGTCTTATATAGCCTTTATCTATTAACTCTTGGACCTTTTTTAACAGGTTTTCTTCTGATATGCCAAGTTTCTCAGCAATATCCAGGTAAGGGCAGGGAGTTATGGGTAAGTCCTGTTGAATCTCCCTAATTATCTTTTTGTCCAGATCGGTTAAGGACATATTTTTCATAACAGTTCACGGGCTTCAGTTAACAGGGGCCAGGAAAGCTTACAGGGATCAAGAAAAAGAAACACTGATCGCTGACAACTGGCAACCGACAAAGGGCTGACCGCTGATCTCTGCCCCCTGTAAACTATTTATTTTCCATCTGTTCCTGATACTGGCGAACCTGGTACATGAATGCCTCCAGTCTTGTCTGGGTACTGGTATTTTCTTGCCCATCATATGCCATATTGAGGACAGGGATATAGTTTTGGTCATCTCGATACCGCTTCAGTATAGCGTTAACGATGGTACCAGGCATGCAGGTGAAGGGCATTACATTTACAATACCACTTACCCCCTTTTTATAAAAGTCCACTGCCTTTCCTATACTTAAGACTGCTTCCCCTTCAAAAGAGGAATCAATATAAGGTTTTGCCCATTTTAGAATTTGCTTGGTACTCGGCTCCCGGAGGTTCTTTATTGATCCATCAAATGCCGCTTCCAGTCTATGTTCGTCCCGTTTTTGAAAGAGTTCTGTCAGGCAGGTACTAAGGAAACCCCTATAGTTCTTATTACTGATACTCCTCCTCTTTGAGGTAAAGTTAGTATAGAATATCCATTCGGAGATGGTGGGAAGCCATACTTCTCCACCAAGACTTTCAATCTTTAAGGCGATATTTTCATTACTGAAATTGTTTGAACGGATATAAATCTCTCCCACTATCCCAATAACAGGTCTTTTTTCTGAATTATTTAACTCTATACTGTCAAACTCTGCCCGTGCCTCCTTCAGGGCATCAAAGAGGCCCCCTTCTTTCCTTATAACATCAGAGATTTTTTGTATGAAATACCGGTAGACCCTTTCGGTTTCTCCCGGAATTTTTTCGTAGGGTCTTGTACCCCTGAGTCTTTTCTCGAGAATATCGACAGCTATTATACCCTGCCATGCCAGTCGAATAAGCCTCTTTCCGATAGTCTGCAATTCCTGATAAATAGTTTCGTCTTGATTGAGGGCATAGATGGGCACATCTTCATATCCCAGCTCGTCTAGGATCAGGCGGTGAAAACGGTGATACTGACCAAAGCGGCACGGCCCATTGGCAGAGGGCATAAAGAAAGCAGAGCTTTGACGATTAAAATCAGGGTCTTTTAATAGCCTTACCATGTTGCCTGTAGTCAGTACACAGGGATAACATTCTTTACCAGAGGTCAATTTTCTTCCCAGTTCCAGGGTCTCCTCGTCGGATTCCGGTATTACCACTGAAGGCACACCGCATGCTTCAAAGGCAGCAGAGAGGACAAGGGCATGATCAGACATATAAGGGATGTAAATCTTTCTTTTCTTGTTTTCCTTCCTTTGGGTAAGGGTGGTCTTTCCCTTTTTTCCAACTTCTGTTTGCTCAGTAACGTTCTTCAGGGTATCAAGGAAGGCCTCTAAACGGGTAATAGCCCCAACATCTGCACTGTGCTCGTCTACCTCTATCTGAAGGTATGGTTTTCCCTTTAATTTATCCCTGAAGAAATGTAATATAAAGGAGTCTGGCCCACAGGCAAAATTGGTGAGATAAAGGGCGTATAGATTTGGATTGTTCCTTATTATATGGGCGGCGGTTAAAAACCTCTGTCCATACTCCCAGTACATATGCCCTGCTGTCTTTGGCAGATCACTATCTTCTAAGGACAGGAAGTCCAGGGGGATTGCCAGAACGCCTAAATCTCTCAGTTTCTTGGGTAAGTCCATGTTGATGCCGGAATCACATCCATTGTATGGCCGACTTACAATGACGATTGCCTTCTGTTCTTCTTTGAGATTGGCGAGAATCTCAGTTCCTCTGGCCTGCAGGGCAGAGGAAAAATTCTCCTGAACATCCAATGCCTTAGAGATAGCCATCTTGACCTTCTTCGATGGTATCTTTAGCTCCTTTGCCATCTTTACCAGAGGCCTCTCTAATCCAACCCTTCCTACCCCAAGGTCAATTACGGGTTGGAGAACCTGCACCCCGTGTTTTTCAAAGTTGATAGCGGATTTCACAGTATAGGGAAATGCCTGTACATAAGGGCAGTTGTAACTTTGTTCTATATCCGGATGCATTCGTTTCATATTAATAATGCTCGGCAAGAATATTCTCTTTACGCCCTTCTCTATTAACTCCAGTATATGTCCATGGGAAACCTTGATTGGGAAACATGTTTCGGCTACAACACTTTCAACCCCTTGATGGATGATTTTTTTATTGCTCTTTTCAGTAAATACTACCCGAAATCCCAACTCATTAAAGAAGGTCTTCCATAGAGGAAGCAGCTCATGGAAGAATAGTATCCTGGGTATCCCTATTACTCCCGCGTTATCATCCAATCTGTCATCCTTTTTGTTTATATTGAGAAGCAGATCTTCCCTCTCGGCAAAGAGATCCGGCAGGTCAGTCCCCTTTTTCTTTTCTTTGTTCACTTCATATTTTTCACACCTGCTCCCGTAAAAAAGAGGGTTCTCTCCTTTAACAGTGAGCTTTCTTATCTCGCACATGTTGGGGCACCCCTGACATTCGAAGGAAGAGAGGTTATAACTCTTCTCACTTAGATCAAAACCCTTGAATTTACTCTCCCTGTCCTTAGTCTCCTCCATAGCCAGAATGGCAACACCTATGGCCCCTGTAACCTCGTTGTTCATAGGAACCTTAATGGGTTTGCCAAGTATCTTTTCAAAGGCGGCCACTACCCCCCGGTTAAATGCCGTTGCTCCCTGGAAGAAGATTTTTCCTCCAATCTTTCTATCCCCTACTACCTTATTCAGATAGTTTATAGCTATTGAATAACTTAGCCCTGCAACCAAGTTCTCCTTACTGGCACCTCTCTGTTGATGATGAACAAGGTCGGACTCCATAAATACAGTACACCTCTCACCAAGGGAAACAGGAGATGGGGCGCTTAAAGCCAGGTTCCCAAACTCCTCTTTGATGGAGATTCCCAACTTTTCTGCCTGTTCCTCCAAAAAGGATCCTGTCCCAGCTGCACAGACTTTATTCATTTCAAAATCAACTATGGTACTGTTTTCTATGCTAATATACTTTGAATCCTGGCCACCAATCTCGAATATGGTATCAACATCCGGATCAATGTTAATAGCCGCTGTAGCTTGAGCGGTTATCTCATTCTTCACGATATCAGCCCCAACGAAATCCCCTGTCAAGTACCTTCCTGAACCTGTAGTCCCCACACCTTGTATAGTTACATAATCACCTATTTCTTCTCCAACTTCCATTAGCCCCTGTCTTATTGCCTCTATAGGCCTACCCGCGGTCATCAGGTATCTCTTGGAAAGAAGATTCTTGTTTCTGTCTATAACCACCACGTTTGTGCTGATGGATCCTACGTCTATGCCCAGAAAGGCATCGACCTTATCCTCTTTTTTCGAGGCGCAAGGGTTGGTTGTAACCTCTGCCATTCTCTTTTTACTTTCTTCTGAAAGGGTAAGAGGACTTAATCCGACACTTTTTTCCTTATGGGTTTCAAGGTAGTTCTGAAGCCTTTCTGGACCCAGAAATGGGATTTGCTTAGCCGGGTCTTCCATAGTAGCAATCACAGAACCTATGGCACCCATTGATGCAAAATGCCCTGGAATGATAAACTCCGCTTCCTCTAATTCTAAGACGTGGAGGAATGCCTTTCTCATGCCCACATTGGCTGCTACCCCCCCCTGAAATGAGACAGGGCCGATGAAGTTTTTGCCTTTTCCGATATTGCTTTTGAAGTTCCTCGCCATGGCATAACATAGGCCCGCAACAATATCGAAATCTGAGGTAGCTCCTTGCTGTAAGTGAATCATGTCGGTTTTAGCGAACACACTGCACCTTCCGGCAATCCTGGGAGGGTTCTCTGATTTCAGGGCTAATTTACTAAACTCTTCGATACTTAAACCTAATCTATGTGCCTGTTGGTCCAGAAAGGATCCAGTGCCTGCGGCACATATGGTATTCATGGCGAAATCTGTGATCTTTATACTCTTTTGGTACTTATCGTAGTCAAGTAGGATGAGTTTAGAATCTTCTCCTCCAATCTCAATAACTGTCTTTACCTGGGGATAAAGGTACTCTACAGATTTACTCTGGGCAATAATCTCATTGACGAAGTTTGCCCCTATGAGTTCGGCTACCAGTTTACCTGCTGTGCCTGTGAGGGAGGCAGTCATTATTTGACCCTTTTCGATGCAGGAAAGAACTTCTGTAAGAACCTTTCTCACTGTTTTTAAAGGTTGCCCCATCGTTCTGGTGTAGTGTTCCTCCAGAATATCCCTGTTTTGATTCATCACCACGGTATTGACACTCACTGAACCCACATCGATACCTAAAAAGAGAGGTTTCGATTTAGCCATAGCGCTACTTCCTTACTATTAATTCTATTCAGACATTTATTTGCATATACATGAAATCATTGCTGATTTTTCAATATCGGTTAAGGGGACTTCCTAGTTGATACTGCAGTGACGACGACCAAGTTCACCGGTAGTAATGGTCGAGTAGCCCCAAGGAACCTCCCCTTAAGGCTCTCACAGAACCGGACGTGAAACTCTCGCCTCATCCGGCTCTTATCATTCAACATTTTGCACATACCCCA
>JBAZOX010000027.1:0-16922 GCA_041648535.1 Desulfobacteria bacterium
ATTAGATACCGTTATTTACGAAGCAAAGGACATGGTGGCAAGGATCACTATAAATAGGCCGGAAGCGAGAAATAGTTTAAATATGCAGCTTATGAAGGACCTATGTACCGCATTAGAGGAGGCAGAGAAAGACCCAGGGGTAGGGGTAGTAGTGATTACGGGTGGCGGTGATAAGTTTTTCTGCCCCGGTCTCGATCTTAATTGGGCTAAAAACCTGTTTAATAACACTCATGAGGTCTGGGTAATGAATAACCAATACGCCCGAATAATTTATAACTTACGGTATATCGGGAAGCCTGTTATTGCCAGAATAAACGGTATAACGGCTGGCGGAGGCTGCGAAATTCTCATTGCCAGTGACCTGGTTATTGCTGCCGATCATGCCAAGTTTCAACAGGGCGAAGGAGGCGTGGGGGCTGTAGCCAGTTATGCGACCCAGTCTCTCACTCCTATTATGGGAGATAGAAGAGCACGATGGTTTCTATTTACCGATGAGGTTATAGATGCCAAGGCAGCCTTAGAATACGGATTGGTAAATAAAGTAGTTCCTTATGGAGATTTGGACAAAGAAGTAGACAAGTTATGCAAGACCCTCTTAAGTAAAGCACCATGGTCTTTAAGGTTTACCAAAGACCAGATTAATGTCTGGTTTGACATGGTCTACCATACTCTACGGCAGGGAAATGATTTCTGGAGTCTACAGTCAACAACTCCGGAACCCCTTGAGGGTATTAATGCCTTTTTAGAAAAGAGGGTTCCTGAGCATATGAAGCTCCGGGAAAAAACCGCCAGTGGTAAATCCCACACCTTTCTTTGGGGACCCCCAACAAAAACTTGCCCTAAATGCAATACCAGATGGTTGCCTGAGGAATTCACCTTTTGTGGTAAATGTGGGGCAGAGTTATAGTAAAACTTAGAAGTTCACCGTTGTCCGTTGTTTGTAGGTTGACGGATAGCGGTGAACGGTAAACGCTTAATAGTACTTACTATCCCCCAATATCCGACATATTACGAGTGCATTTCTTAGGGTTTTTTTCTCCCAGGTGATGTTTCTCGGGCTTATTAGAGATGGCTAAATCAATAAGCCTTTCTAATCCAGAGTTATCATAGCTCTCTCTAAGAGAGGGCTTCAAATCTACTTCTTCGTTCGAAAAAAGACATGTCCTAAGCTTCCCATTGGCTGTTAACCTCAATCTGTTACAGGAAGAGCAAAAATGGGCACTCATGGGGCTGATAAAACCAATCTCTCCCATTGCTCCTTCAAATCTAAACATTCGAGCAGCCGCCCTTTCCCCTTTTTTATGAATGGGATGGAGCTTTCTAAAACTCTCGATCTTGTCTTTTACTTCCTGGGACGATATGTATCTCTCCTCACTCCACTTGCTATTGGAACCAATAGGCATTAATTCAATAAACCTTATGTGATAAGGATTATTGATTGAAAGCCTGGCAAAGTCTATTACCTCATCATCATTGAAACCGTGGATAATAACAGTGTTTATCTTTACAGGTGAAAATCCCACCCTAAGCGCTTCTTCTATTCCTTCACAAACCTTTTCAAGATTTCCCCCCCCAGTAATTTTTTGAAATTTCATATTATTAAGAGAATCCATACTGATATTTACTCGATGAAGCCCGGCGTCAAATAGATCACCGGCAAAATCCCTCAGTAATATCCCATTGGTAGTTAAACTAAGATCCTTAACTCCATGAATTCTTGAGAGGGAACGTACAAAGTCTATAACCCCTTTTCTTACCAGGGGTTCTCCCCCTGTAATCCTGATCTTAGTGATACCATTTTTAACAGCTACTTCAACAATACGGAGGATTTCCTCGTAACTGAGAATGTCTTTCTGGTTGACTTTAGGAATCCCGTCAATAGGCATGCAATAAACACATCTAAGATTGCAGCGATCGGTAATCGACACCCGTAAATAATTGATTCTCCTATTAAATGAATCAACCAAATCTTTCATTCTATTCTCATAGGGAAAAAGGACGGTTTATTTTTTTTAACTACATATGATACTCTGAAAGAGTTGTCAAGTTTTTGATATGGTTGCGTCATTAAAATAAATTCCCCTTGAAAATCTTCTATATTTGTGGTATCTGAAGTCGTGTAGACTTGTTAAGTTGCCGGAGGATTCTAGATGGAAGACAGATACAACCCCCACCAGATAGAGGAAAAGTGGCAGAGATACTGGGGGGAGAAAGAGTTATTTAAGGTAGTTGAAGACCCTGCAAAGAAGAAATACTATATCCTTGAGATGTTTCCTTACCCTTCAGGGAATATCCATATGGGACACGTTAGAAACTATTCGATAGGTGATGTAATTGCCCGCTACAAAATGATGCAGGGTTATAATGTGCTTCATCCAATGGGCTGGGATG
The DNA here is from genome assembly GCA_041648535.1 of Desulfobacteria bacterium. Taxonomy (GTDB): domain Bacteria; phylum Desulfobacterota; class UBA8473; order UBA8473; family UBA8473; genus UBA8473. The sequence goes on from JBAZOX010000027.1 coordinate 2,392, forward strand.
CATTCGGGCTGCCTGCTGAGAATGCTGCCATTGGACACAAGGTGCATCCGGCAAAATGGACATATGACAATATCGACTATATGAGAAGACAGCTAAAAAGGATGGGTTTCAGCTACGATTGGGACAGGGAGATTGCCTCCTGCCATCCTGGCTACTATAAGTGGAATCAGTGGTTCTTTCTCAAGATGTACGAGATGGGTTTGGCTTACAGGAAAAAGTCTTTTGTGAATTGGTGTGAATCATGTAAAACCGTTTTGGCCAATGAACAGGTTGAAGCCGGCCTTTGCTGGCGCTGCAGTACAGAGGTTAGACAAAAGGAATTGGAACAATGGTTTCTAAAGATTACCCAGTACGCAGAGGAACTGCTGAAGGGATGCGATGAACTCTCCGGCGGGTGGCCTGAAAAGGTTCTGACTATGCAGAGAAACTGGATTGGCAAGAGCTATGGGGCTGAGGTGGATTTCCCGGTGGCAGATTCGGATAAGGTGATCAGGGTATTTACCACAAGGCAGGATACCCTTTATGGCGCAACTTTTATGAGCCTTGCCCCGGAACATCCTTTTTCTAAAGAGTTGTCAGCCGGTACCGGTCAAGAAAAAGATGTTTTAGACTTCATTTTTCAGGTATCCAGGGAAGACAAGACAGAGCGTTCGGCAGAAGATGTAGAGAAGAAGGGGGTCTTCACCGGCAGGTATGCTGTCAACCCCTTCACAAATGATAAGATTCCTATATGGGTGGCCAACTTCGTATTGATGGAATACGGTACCGGCGCTGTTATGGCAGTACCTGCCCATGATCAGAGGGATCTTGACGTTGCCAGAAAATACAATATTCCTGTAAAAGTAGTAATCCATCCTTACGACGGTACCCTGGATGAAGATACCATGACCGAAGCCTATGTAGAAGAGGGGTATCTGGTAAATTCAGGTCAATTCAACGGAACGAATAGTATAGAGGCATTGGATAAGATAGCAGAATACCTGGAAAAAAAAGGAATAGGGAAAAGGACTGTGAATTATCGTATCAGGGACTGGGGAGTGTCCAGGCAGAGATACTGGGGGACACCGATCCCAATGATTTACTGTGATGGATGCGGCATTGTTCCTGTGCCGTATGAAGATCTTCCTGTCATATTGCCTGTTGATATAGAATTCAGAGGAGATGGCAGATCTCCTCTGCCCGAGACAGAGTCTTTCCTTTTTACCGATTGTCCCAGGTGCAATAGCAGGGCCAGAAGGGAGACGGATACCCTGGATACCTTTGTCTGCTCCTCGTGGTATTTCGATAGATATGCCTGCCCAAGATACGATAAAGGCCCTCTAGACAAAGATGCTGTGAATTATTGGATGCCCGTTGATCAGTATATTGGTGGAATTGAGCACGCCATCCTCCATCTGTTATACTCCCGCTTCTTTACTATGGTACTTCGGGACATAGGTCTTTTAGAGATGAGAGAGCCGTACAATAGCCTTCTGACGCAGGGGATGGTTATAAAGGATGGGGCAAAGATGGCCAAATCCAAGGGCAATGTGGTCGATCCTAACGACATAATAGATAAGTATGGTGCAGATACAACCCGATTGTTCATCCTCTTTACATCCCCTCCTGAGAGAGACCTTGATTGGAGCGATCAGGGAGTAGAGGGGGCGTTTAGATTTATCAACAGGGTCTGGCGAATGGTGATGGGGAACCTGGAAAAGATCAAGGATATTCCCCCTTATGCCGGTGGGGAACCCATCCCTGTTGATAATTTGAGGAACCTGCGACGTAAAACCCATCAGACAATAAAGAAGGTAAAAGAAGACATTGAAGACAGGTTTCACTTCAACACAGCGATCAGCGCTATTATGGAACTGGTCAATACCATCTACCAGTTCGACATTGAAAACGAAAAAGAATATCTTACCATCTCTGTACTGAGAGAGGCAATAGAGACGGTGATTATACTCCTTTCTCCAGTAGCACCTCACATTTGTGAAGAATTGTGGGAGAAGCTGGGGGGGGATGGGAGCATCATAAAGGTTCCCATGCCATCTTACAGTGAAGAGATTATCAGGGAGGATGAAACACTAATAGTTGTCCAGATAAACGGTAAGTTAAGAAACAGGATCAGTGTAAGTGCCTCCTCTTCAGAAGATGAGGTCAAGAAAGCGGCACTTAATGCCCCCAGGGTAAAAGAACTCTTGAAGGATAATGAGATAAAAAGGATTGTCTATATTCCAGGTAAATTATTAAATATAGTAACGAAGTAGCCCCAAACTTCAATGGAGGTTAAGACTATGAAGGCAAGATTTTTAAACATCCTGTTCCTTTTATTGATCTTTACCATCTCTGGTTGTTTATCCACCAAAACTACCCAGATTGCCCCTCAGATTGCCGAACTTTTTAAAGGAAAATACAAAGTAGGCGATTATATGGAAGGACACCAGCCAAAGACAGTAGCTATCCTGCCATTTGTAAATAAGACCGGAAGCCAGGAGGCATTTGAGATAGTGAGAAAGAGCTTCTCCAACCACTTCAGTTCTCTGCCTTACGGTGATCGAGAGTTGTATAAGGTTGATGAGCTATTAAAGAAGGCAGGCCTTGATACCCCTGAGAAGGTAGCCCAGACTGACAGCAAAAAGCTTGGGGAGATATTAAATACTGATGCTGTCATCTATGGAGAGATAACCCACTATGACAGGACATTTGCCGGAATTTATTCCCAGGTAGCCGTAGGAGCTCATGTGCGAATGGTCGACGTAAAGACGAGCAATCTCCTCTGGGAAGCCGAGAATGTCGTCAGAAAACACCAGGGGGGTATATCTATCACCCCTGTGGGACTTATATTAACAGCTGTTGCTGCTGCCATGAATCTTCGACAAATCGAACTGCTTCGGACGGGAGATGACCTATTCAGGGACATGGTAAAGACTCTCCCTGTACCTACCATAGCAGAGGCATTAAGACCTCCGATAATAACTATATTAGTCCAGGATACAGCAGGTCTTCCTAAAAAAGTTGGAGATACTATAAAGGTTGCCATGGGAGGAGACACTAAGAAACAGGCTTCATTTGACATAGGGGATTTCAGAAAGGGGATACCCATGAGGGAGGTAGAGCCGGGAAGCTATGTGGGAACCTACCAGGTAATACCTAAGGATAATGTCACTGATGCTGTAATAACCGGTTACTTATCCGATGATGCAGGAAATACAGCCAAATGGATGGATGTATTAGGTGCGGTAACCATTGATACAGACCCCCCGGCAATACCAAAGGCGCTTTCATCCTTTGGAAGGGATGGGTTGGTCAGCCTAAAATGGGACAAGAATACTGAAAGCGACCTTGCCAGGTATAAGGTATACAGAAGCATATCTCCATTAAGTGGCTATACAGAAGTCGCAGCTACTGAACTCGCAGATTTTCAAGACAAAGGTCTTAAGAATTTCATAACCTATTACTATAAGCTGAGTGCCCTGGATAAGACCGGTAATGAAAGCAAGATGTCAGACTATATAACAGGGGTACCGGTCAATCCAGGCCCTACGCCGGTTATGGGAAACATTTCACAGGATACAATATGGTATGCCGGTGCAAGCCCTTATATAATCGTGGGGGAAATCACGGTTATGGATAAGGCAACCTTAACCATTGAACCTGGGACCATTGTAAAATCCAAAGGGCCAGGCATCCATATCTATGGAAGACTCGGAGTTAAGGGCAATCCAAACAGTCTGATTACCTTTGACGGGATGGACACCAATCGTTGGGATGGAATTGTCTTTCAGAAGACCAAAGAGAAGGATAGTCTCATTGAATATGCACAGATAAAGGGTGCAACTACAGGGATAACCCTCTTCTCGTCTTCACCAAAAATATCCAATAATGATATCTCTAAAAACGATACCGGTTTAAGTATAAGCGACCCGTTTTCTAAACCAGAGATCAAAAACAACGCAATTTCAAGAAACAAGGATATAGGTATTCTCATCCTGGCAGGGGCAAGTCCTGTACTGGAAGACAACAAAATAGCACACAACGGTAAGGAAGGCATAGTCTCTGAAAGCTCTTCGCCAATTATCTCCCATAACACCATCTCAAACAACGGAACCTACGGGATAAAGGTTTCTTTATCATCTCCAAAGGTTATAGAAAACAATATACACGATAATGGTAAGTTTGAAATCTACAATTCAGACCCCAAAGGGGAGGTCGTAAATGCCAATAATAACTGGTGGGGAAGCCGTGATATCTCAAAGATAGTATCCGGCATCTCAGGAAAGGTGGACTACAGGACATCCCTGGATGCCCCATATCCAGATGGCAAACCCTTTGAGTTATCAATATTGAAAGGGCCTTTGAGCGGCAATATAACCAAGGACTCATACCTGACAGTTGCCAATAGTCCCTATATCATTGAGGGTAAACTCGTTATAGACAATGGTGCTAACTTAACCGTTGAACCAGGTGTTACCCTTAAATACAACAGCGGTGATATAAGCATAACAGTTAAAAATGGAGCTATAAATGCCAAAGGCACCAAAGAAGAGATTATTACCTTTACCTCCAACAGTTCCTCACCATCTGCAGGTGATTACAGTAATGCAATAAGGTTTGAAGAAAAGACAACACTTTCCAGCTTCTTCAAATACTGTGTCTTTGAGTATGCATCCACTGCCTTTGTGATCCGTTACGGGACACCGGACATAACGTACAGCCTGATTACAAATAATTCCCAGAGCGGGATAAATATAATGAATGATTCTGCCCCTAAGATATTTTACAATACCATATCCAAGAATACGGGTACCGGTGGTATTGTGGCTATGGGTATGTCAAAGCCGAAAATAAACAACAACATCATCATTGATAATTCTCCCTTCGCGATCCAGAGTTTTTCTACTATCTATATAGATGCGAGGGAAAACTGGTGGGGTTCTTCTCCACCGAATGAATCGTTATTTTTGGGCAATATCAACCATAAACCATGGTTGAATGAGATCCAAAAGGACGCATTCTCCGGGAGGCAAAAATGAAAAGAACAATCGTGTTTTTAATTCCATTTTTCATAATTTTATTTTGCAGTAATATCTTCGGTAGTGAAGTTGAGCTCATAGAACCTATTGGAACCAATGGCGGTATAAACTGGACATCCGGTATTATCATTGCAAAGGGTAGTGGCGCCCCATCTCCAGATGTGCAGAATCCTGCTCAAGTGAGGATATTGGCCAAGAGGGCTGCTATATCTGATGCCAGGAGAAATCTTCTGGAAACATTGGAAGGGGTGAGAGTTGCTTCCACTACTGTTGTAAAAGAATATATGGTAGAAAATGATGTTATAAAAACCAGGGTGCACGGGATCGTAAAGGGGTCAAAGGTTACAGATACAAAGTATATGTCTGATGGATCAGTGGAAGTTACAGTAAGTATGAGTATAAGAGGAGATTTGTTAAGCCTATTTTTAAAGCCGGTAGAGAAGAAGGCAGTAATACCGGTAAAGGTCATAGAGGGGGATACCACTAAACCGGAAGCAATGCCCGAGAAACCAGTTGCTGAGCCTGCTCCTGATGTTAAGGGAACACCTGAATCTAAGGTAGCTAAGACAGAGGAACCAAAAGCAGAAGAGCCAAAGGCAGAAGAGCCAAAGGCAGAAGAACCCCCTCCTTTAAAACTGCCGGATTATACCGGGCTTGTTGTAGACGCGAGAACATTAAAGTTGAAACCTGCGCTAATCCCCAGAATTCTTGAATCATCAGGAAAAGAGCTTTACCATTCCGATGTGGTATCCCCGGAGGGTGCTGCTGAAAATGGAGTGGCTTTGTACTCAAGAGATCTAACCGCTGCCCAGACCAATTCAAGGGTTACAAATAATCCTATTACCCTGAAAGCAGAAAAGGTAAGCGATAAAAGCCCATCTGACATCGTTATGAGTGACAAGGATGCAGAAATATTTAGGGCTATAATCAAACAGAAGGGCTTCTTAAAGCAATGCAGGGTAATGATTGTAATTGATTAAACGGCAGTAACTACTCAGGCACAAAGTGGCAAAGGCACATAGGCACAAAGAACAGGCTAATAGGCTAGAAAAATTTGTGCCTTTGGTGCTCTGTGCCTCTGTGCCTACCTGAATAGGACTACATTATGCAACTCTCCATAGAAGGAAGGATATACAGATTCGTCTTAATTGCAGTATTGACAATCCTCCTCTCTGCTTGCGGATACCATTTTACCGGTAAAAGAGGAACGCTAACACCGGGTGTCAAAACAATAGCCGTTCCATTCTTTGCCAATAAGACTTTTGAACCCAGGATCGAAAACCTTTTTACAGATGCCCTTATCGAAGAATTTTTAAAAAGGGGAAAAGTGGACGTTTCAAAAGGAGAGGACTCTGATGCAACTATAATCGGAACAATCAAATCATTTAAAGAGACTCCCGTATCCTTTGACAGAAACGACAAGGTATTGGAATACAGGGCAACTGTGACACTGGATATATCCCTGAAGAGAAATGACAATGGGATAATCATATGGAAAACCTCAGGTTTCTCGGGTTACCACGAATATACAGTTTCGTCAAACACAGCCACCACCTATAACAATAAGATAGAGGCTATAAGAAAGGTAGCAGAAGATATGGCAGAGGATATCCACAACAGGATATTCGAAAATTTTTAGCACACCCAAACCGCTATGCTTACAACTATAACCCCCCATGAACTCACCAGACATTTGGAAAAAGAAGAAGTCCTTCCAGTCTATTATCTTTATGGTGACGAAACATACCTGATTGAAGAAACCATCAGAAATATCGAAGAGAGAGTGATCCCTTCCAGTTTTAAAGACTTCAATTACGAAATCTTTTATGGCAGCGAAAATGGCGCCCCAGAGATCATTAATGCTGCCCAGACTATACCGGTAGTATCACAAAAGAGGCTTATTGTTGTCAAAGATGCCAATCAATTATCAGCAAAAGATTTGGAACAGCTCACATCCTATATCTCTGACCCATCTCCCTTCGCATGTCTGGTTTTCATTGGTGAAAAGGTAAATCCTAGGGCAAAGTTCTTTATTAATCTCTCCAAGTTTGGCGCTATTGCCCAATTAAACCATCCAAAAGACAGAGAATTACCCTATTGGATTCAAAGATTGGCAAACAGGTTCTCTAAGAAGATCAGTAAAGATGCAGTAGCTTTTTTGATGGAGTTGGTCGGTAATAACCTCCAGCAGATATACAATGAAACAGAAAAGGTCTCCATATTTATAGGGGAAAAACAGACCATAGAGATAGAAGATCTGGAGGCGGTAGTTACGGATATTAAGGTAGAAAGTATTTTTACTCTGATAGACTCCGTGGGGAATAAGAATAGAGAGAAGGCGTTAAACCTACTCATGAAGATTCTGGCTTCTGGGGAAGATCACTTGAAGATTCTGGGAATGATAATACGTCAATTCCGTCTAATATTAAGGGCAAAGGAGATGCTGCAGAAGGGTTTAACACCTTTTGAGGTAGGTGATAGGCTGGGGATCAGGAAATTTTTCCTCAAAGGATTCTTGAAACAGGTAGATCAATTTTCCTTTGATGAATTGAAGAAGGCATTTGATCAGTTTCTCAGTACCGATCTGGCTCTTAAATCCAGCAGAGTTGCCAAGAGATTGATATTGGAAAGGTTGATATTGGATCTTGCAAAAATAGAAAAATAGAACAAAATGAACAAGTGGGCTAGCTCGCTAATTCGGTAACTTTTTTTCCGAGCCTGTTCGATTTTATTTACCCTGTTAGAAAGCCCCACCCCTTAGGGATGAATCAACAGAAAACTTCTTCCTTTTAGAAAGGACGGGGTCTAAAGCCCCGTCCTTTCTAACGGGGTTTATGCTAGGGATACAAATTTTTTTTTATTTGACTTATCTGAGAAGGTTAGTTTAAATAAGATAAAAGACACTGGATATAATTTGTATTTGATACAGTTGTAGGAGGATGTCGAATATGTATGAGGAAAAAGAGGAGAGGTTTACAAAAGAAGAGATTAAGAAGGGGGTAGAAGATTTCCTGAAGTATGTAGGCTATACTATCTTGGAGCCTAAGTACATCGGTTTTGCCCTGCCTGATATTCATGTGGAGAGGAAAGAAGGGAACAAGAAACACGAAGTAATAGGGGTGATAAAGAAAGATATTAGCGAGGCAATAGAGGGATTCAGAGAGCTGGCCGCTGCTAAGTGTGTTTTGGGCAGCAAGGTGGATTATGCCTTGATACTCCCTCCGGTGAGCGAGTATTTTTTCCTTGCATTCCTGATAAGGGAAGAAGAATGGTGGTTTACAGTTAAGGATCACTCTTTTATGATGTGGCTTGTAAACCCCGATAGGGATAAGGTTGATTGTTTTGTGGGATGGCCTCAAGATAAAAAGTTTGAAGATTACTTTAGCTTAACCGGCAGTGCCGATGGAATAATTGGCCAGGAGGCGTCAAAGAAGATGATGGATGAGGAATTTTGAAAGGGTTCGGAAATCTCGTCAATGGTGGTATAGGAGATGCTAATTCATAACAGCAAACTTAACGGACTTTCTTTTGAAATGGGGCCCATTCGTCCACCAAGTGAAGGTGGAAGCTATTCTCTGCTGATAAGAGTTACAAGGAATTGCCCCTGGAATCACTGCGCCTTCTGCTATGGCAGACCATATAATCACGAGAAATTCAAGAAGAGGTCAGTAGATGACGTTAAAGCCGACATCGATACGGTGAGCGCCATCTGTGACGAGATAAGAAAGTTGTCCTGGGATTTGGGCTATGCCGGTGATATAAACAATGCAGTAGGTGCCGCCCTTATAAGAAGTATCCCCCAACTCAACAACAATCACAGTTTTGTCAATGTATTTAACTGGCTGCATTCTGGGGCAAGGACGGTGTTTTTGCAGGATGCTGATTCTATTGTAATTCCCACTCCCCAATTGGTTGAAATTATCGTATATTTAAAGGAGAAGTTTCCTACCCTGAACAGGATAACCTCTTATGCCAGGGCGAAGACCATATTTAAAAAGAAACCGGAGGAACTAAAACAACTGGGTAAGGCAGGTCTGTCGAGATTGCATATAGGATTGGAGACAGGAGACGATGAATTATTATGGAAGATCAAGAAAGGGGTAACGGCAGAGGAACATATCCTTGCAGGAAAAAAGGTGATGGAAGCCGGTATAGAACTTTCAGAATATATAATGCCTGGTCTGGGTGGAAGGGCGATGTCTAAACAGCATGCCGTGAATACTGCAAACGTGTTAAACGAGATAAATCCTGATTTCATACGATCAAGACCCTTTACCCCTTTGCCTGGGACACCCATGCTGGATGCATACGAAAAGAATGAATTGGAACTCCTTTCACCCCATGAGTGTCTGGAAGAGATGAAAATAATGGTAAATGGGCTGGATGTGACCGGCAGGATTTGTTTCGACCACTTCAGGAACCCTGCTTATCGGACAGGGACTGAAAATCTTATCCATTTATTAAAACAGGACTATGATGGTTATAAACTCCCTGAAGAAAAAGGAGTTGTCCTGGATCTAATCGAAGAGGGTTTAGGCATCAGTGAAGAGAGATTTTTACAGCCGGAGGATTTTATTCGTCTTGGAAGCCTGTAAACTTTTAAACAAGGATTAGGGGGGTGCGTATGGGAAATCTATTAGTCGATGAGAGAGATGTAGAGTTTGTATTGCACGAACAGTTATGTGTTGAGGATCTGTGTAAGACTGAGAAATATAAGGATTTTACAAAACAGGACTTTGATATGGTTATTGAGGAGGCGAGGAAGCTGGCGGTAAATGTGTTACTGCCTACAAGAGAAAAAGGGGACAGGGAAGGCTGCAAGTATGAAAATGGCAAGGTAACGGTACCTGAATGTTTTCATGAGGCATTCAGGCTCTATAAAGAAGGAGGGTGGATTACCCCTACCGAGGATCCTGAGATAGGCGGACAGGGGTTGCCTTTTACCGTATTTGCACCGATAGAAGAATACTGTGCCGCGGCAAATGGTGCGCTGGGAGGGTATGCAATGCTTACCCACGGAGCTGCCAAGCTCATAGAGATATATGGTACGGAAGAGCAGAAGAAAAAATACATGGAGAGGATGTATTCCGGTGAATGGGCAGGCACCATGTGCCTTACTGAGCCGGGTGCAGGAAGCGACGTGGGCGCTACCAAGACAATTGCAAAAAAGAACGCGGATGGGACGTACACTATAACAGGCACCAAATCCTTTATCACGGCAGGGGAACATAATCTGACGGAAAACATAATACATCCTGTTCTCGCCAGGATTCAGGGGTCACCCCAGGGAACAAAAGGGATATCCCTGTTTTTGGTTCCAAAGATCAGGGTTAATGAAGATGGAAGTCTTGGTGAAGACAATGACGTCTTCTGCAGCGGGATAGAACATAAGCTTGGGATTAACGGTTCAGCAACGACTACCCTGAATTTTGGAGACAATGGCAGATGCATCGGTGAACTTCTGGGCGGAGAGAACCAGGGCATGAAGATCATGTTCCACATGATGAACGAGGCCAGATTGGGTGTGGGACTCCAATCCTTGGGACAGGCCAGCTCCGCATACCTCAATGCCGTTGCCTATGCAAAAGAGAGGCTTCAGGGGACCAGTATTATGAGCATGCAGGACCCCAACGCCCCCCAGGTTCCCATAATCAATCATCCGGATGTACGAAGGATGCTTCTATGGATGAAGAGTTACGTGGAAGGCATGAGGGCGTTTGCATACTATATCGCCTATTGTGAGGATAAGGAGGTTACGGCAACAGATGACGGGGAAAGGGAAAAATACTCGGATTATATAGCTCTATTTACCCCTGTGTGCAAGGCCTTCTTCAGTGATATGTCCTTCTATATAATAAAGGAGGCAATCCAGGTGTACGGTGGATACGGTTACTGTTCCGAATACCCGGTGGAGCAACTCCTTAGGGACAATAAGATTGCCTCTCTCTACGAAGGGGCAAATGGTATCCAGGCACTGGATCTCGTGGCAAGGAAGTTGGGGATGAAAAAAGGCGGCGTCTTGATGAATTTCTTGACTGACATGAATAATTTCATTGAAGCTAATAAATCAAACGAAACCCTCAAGAGCTGTATAGAGGGGTTTGAAAAGGCCAAGAATTCACTGGCAGAAGTGAGCATGCACTTTGGCCAGATCGCCAGGGGACCGGATTTCATTATCCCCATTATCAACGCGTACCCATATCTGGAAGTCTTCGGCATGGTTGCCCTTGGATGGATGCTCCTATGGCAGGCAACTATAGCAGAGAAGAAACTCAAGGAGATTATGGGAAAAGAGGGGGTTTTGGATCAGAAGGGTATAAGAAAACTCATATCTGGCAACAAGGATGCGGCATTTTATAGCGGCAAGGTGGCTGCTGCCAAATTCTATGCTAATACGGTTCTTCCTACGGTGATCAGTAAGGTCAGGGCGATAAAATCAGGGGATAAGAGCGTAGTCGAGATAGCTGAGGAGTCGTTTGCATCGTAGGGGCAGTTATTCGTGAATCGTGAATCGTAAACCGTGAACCGTAAACCGTAAATAGAAAGGACTGAACCATGATGATTGCAGATTTCCAAGAACGATACGCAAAACGTCACGAGCTGGCGAGAGAGTGGAAGAAAGAAGGTAAAAAGATTTTCGGTTATTTCTGTGGTTATGCCCCGGAGGAGTTAATAGATGCTGCCGGCATTATACCTGTCAGGATATTGGGCTCGCTGGATAAAGTTACTCTCGCGGATTCACATCTCCAGAGCTTCATATGTGCGTTTGGCAGAAGCTGCCTGGATCAAGGTTTGAAAGGCACTTATAACTATCTGGATGGAATGGTAACCTCTAAGACCTGTGATATTATGAGGAATATGCCAAGCATCTGGTCAAGGAATATTGAGATTCCTTTTGTTGGCTACATCGGTGCGCCGGCAAAAAGGACTAAAGCGGCCAGAGAGTGTTTGATAGAGGAGTTTAAAGTTCTACGATCGAAATTAGAGGAATTCACTGGGAAGTCTATAGACGATGACTCGATAAATCAGTCTATAGAAACATACAATGAAAGCCGCAAGCTGCTTAAGGAACTTTATGAGATAAGGGGAGAAGACAACTCTCCTTTATCTGGCAGCGATTTCTATCATGTTGTCAGGGCCGGTTTTGTGACACCTAAAAAAGAATACAATAAAATGCTTTCTTCTCTTAAGAGAGAATTGGTCTCTTCCAAATCTCCCAGGGATGGGAAGGTACGTTTTCTGGTTTCTGGTTCAACCTTCGAGGATGTAAATATACTTAAAATGATAGAAGAGGTAGGTGGAAGCATTGTTGCTGATGACCTTTGCATTGGCAGCCGTTATTTCTGGGATCTTGCGGAACCTGCTTCCGATCCTATAAGGTCTTTGGCAGACCGTTACCAGATGAGAATAGCCTGCCCCTGCAAACATCCATCCGAGGAGAGGATGGAAAGGATACTGGACGAGGTCAAAAAATACCGGGTAGAGGGAGTAATCTCTATCGTACAAAAGTACTGTGACACCCATTTGTTTGAATATCCATATATGAAGGATGTCCTAGAGAAGAACGACATACCCTTCCTGTACCTGGAAACAGAAGACAGAATGGGTGAAGAGGGGCAATTCAAGACCAGGGTTCAAGCATTTATCGAGATGCTGAGATAGGTACTTAGCTGACCAGATATGCGGCAATCTCTCATAACTTTTTAAAGAAGAAAGGATTATAAAATGAGCGATAAAAAACCTGAAAAAAAGAAGAGGCTGAAAACAGCTGAAAAATTGGGTAAACTGATGGCCGATTACTACACGGAATCCGCTATGGTAAAGGCGCAAAAAAAGCCTGTGGCATGGCTTTCGTCTGTAGCGCCTGTTGAAGTGTGCTATACGATGGATGTATTTCCAGTCTATCCGGAGAATTATGGCACCATGTGTGCGGCAAGAAAATTATCGGCAGAATTCTGTGCTGCAGCAGAAGCAAAAGGATTTTCCACTGATCTTTGCAGCTATGCGCTTAACAATTTGGGTTCAATTTACCTGAATAAAGGTCCATTTATGGGACAGGGACTTCCGGAACCCGATCTGCTAATTGCCACAGAGCATGCCTGTTCATCTATGGCCAAGTGGTGGGAGGAGTTAAGCAGACATTTCAATGTCCCATTATATATTGTCGATTCAGCTCTTCCAATAGGTGAAGACCCCTCTCCCCGTCATATAAATTACTTTGCGGACCAGCTGAGAGAGCTGATGGAGTTTGTGGAAGAACACACCGGTAATAAATTCGACATGGACAAATTCAAAGAAGTGCTTGGATATTCAGATGAAGCAAGCAAGCTGTTTTTAGAAATAGGAGCTTTAAGGAAGACGGTACCTTCGCCAATAAGCCCGATTGAAATCTTTACCAATATGTTTCCTATAGTAACTCTTGCCGGAAAAAAAGAAGCTGTCGAATTTTATAATGAGTTATATGATGAGATAAGCGAGCTTGCAAAGAGGAAAGAAGCGGCTGTACCCAATGAGAAATACCGTCTGTTATGGGACTTATTTCCTATATGGTATAATCTTAATCTGTTTAAATATATAGAAGAAAAAGGAGGGGTTATTGTGGCGGATGTCTATGCAACCACCTTCGGTGGCAGAGTCGATATTTCCAGACCCTTTGAAGGCCTTGCAGAGAGATATGTTGGTAATCCATTGCTGTCATACGGTGTTCAACAAAAAACAGAATTATACAAGCAGATGATAAAGGAATATCACGTGGATGGTGTTATCTTCCATTCCAATCGAAGCTGTCGTATGGCATCCATGGGACAATACGATGTTAAGCAGGGAATTTATGAGGATCTTGGGATTCCAGGCGCCATATTCGAATCCGATTTTGTCGATCCAAGAAGTTATTCTGATGAACAGGTTAAGGATGTGCTAGATTCCTTCTTTGAGATTTTGGAATCCAGGGGATAGTTCAGGGGGTATAATACTGATTTTTCCCACTTTGCCTGCCGCTAACTGGCTGTGTTTCTTACACTACCTTGTTTAAACTGAGGTAGTCTTTGGTTACGCGCAAAAAATCTTTATACAGTGGAGGAGTTTCTATTATAAATTTCTTGATGGCTTCCCATTTTACGTCAAGATATTCATGAGATATGATATTTCGAAGGCGTATCCAGCGGGAAAGAGGCTCTATGAATTCCTTCTTAAATAAAGGCAGTGTGGATAAATTAGCGACTATTGCGCGATAGGTATCGGGAATCGGTAAATTTTCTGCATTTAAGATGACTTTTGCAATATCAATAGTAGCATTTATCTGATTTTCAATCCATCGTTCTACGTCTCTACGTCTGCTCCGGTTGTTGATGTATTCTTCATAAGTCATTTCCATGAACAGGTCGTAATCCTGGAATTCCGTTTCCAGAAAGGTTACATATCTGGTCAATCGGTATTGATGTTCCTTCTTAAACGGCATACCTTTCCCGGTAATCTCTGATGATGTAATCCATGAAAGAATCCGCTTCATCCGTG
>JBAZOX010000028.1:0-16703 GCA_041648535.1 Desulfobacteria bacterium
TTAGGGAAGGGGAGTCACCATACTAGTTTTCCTGTTTCTTATGGGAAAATGGTGTCAAGTCCCATTTTTCACTTGTTGTAGGATTTTCATTGGTGAACGGTACAGTTTCAAGATTAAGTATCGGTTCCGGGTCTTCGTTCCGAAGCGTCAAATCTTGCCTTGGGAGTTGACTTCTAGCGAAAAAACCTTGCTTTAAGATATGGATGTTGCTAAAATAAACAATTTGTTGAAGATGTTCTCCTGGATGGTAAATTTAAAGGCAGAAAAATGTTAGCAAAGGTTTTAAGCAGCGCTATCCTTGGGGTTGATGCCTATAAAGTCGAGGTAGAGGTTGATATAACCCGTGGCCTGCCATCCTTCTCCACTGTCGGTCTCCCTGAGGGTGCGGTAAGAGAAAGCAAAGAACGGGTAAAATCTGCTGTGAAAAACTCAGGATATGAATTTCCATCGAAGAAGATTACAGTAAATCTGGCCCCGGCCGATATCAAAAAAGAAGGGACCGCCTTTGATTTACCTATAGCTATAGGAATACTGGTTGCCACTGAGGTAGTCGAAACGAGTAAACTGGCTGACTTTTTAGTCATGGGCGAGCTCTCCTTGGATGGAAGAATAAAACCTATCAAAGGATCCCTCCCAATAGCGGTAGCAGCTAGAGAAAAAGGCATCAAGGGCATAATTGTACCCAGGGACAATGCAAGAGAAGGTGCGGTAGTAAAGGGGGTCGATGTTCTGGCAGTTGAGACTTTGGCAGATGTAGTCGACTTTCTGAACGACTCTCTGTCCATTGAACCGACCACCGTGGATTTAGAGGATATTTTTAAAAACAACCTGATATACCAGGTTGATTTTAATGAGGTGAAGGGACAGGAACATGCCAAAAGAGCCTTAGAGATAGCGGCTGCCGGAGGGCATAATGTAATCATGGTAGGCCCTCCTGGTTCCGGAAAGACGATGCTTGCCAAGAGAGTCCCCACCATCCTGCCGGATATGACTTTTGAAGAGGCAATAGAGACTACCAAGGTACATAGTGTTATGGGGTTGCTCGACAATAACAGTGCCCTGATAGTTACACGACCCTTTCGCTATCCCCACCACACTATCTCCGATGCGGGATTGATCGGGGGTGGGCAGGTTCCTAAGCCTGGAGAAGTGAGCCTCTCCCATAGCGGAGTTCTCTTTCTGGATGAGCTGCCAGAATTTAAGAAGAATGTGCTGGAGGTTATGCGGCAGCCTATGGAAGACGGGAGGGTTACCATTTCCAGAGCGGTAACCTCACTGACCTATCCTGCCCAATTTATGCTTGTTGCTGCAATGAATCCATGTCCATGTGGATTTTACACTGATCCTCATCATGAATGCAGCTGCACAATTCCTCAAATTCGAAAGTACAAAGCAAGGGTATCGGGGCCTCTATTGGACCGGATTGATATACATATCGAAGTGCCATCAGTAAGGTATAAAGACCTCTCTGATGAGAGATCAGGAGAACCTTCTGAAAGTATCAAAAAAAGGGTAAACTCTGCCAGGGGTATACAGATTAAACGATTCCATGACGGTAAAATCCACTGTAATGCTCAGATGACCTCCCGGTATATTAAAAAGTATTGTCAAATAGGAGAAGAATCAAAGAGACTCTTAGAAACAGCTATAGACAAACTAGGACTGAGTGCCAGAGCATATACTCGAATTCTCAAGGTCGCCCGTACTATAGCTGACCTTGAGTGCAGAGATGAAATAACCTCATATCATATCTCTGAGGCAATTCAATACCGAAGTCTTGATAGAAATCCTTTTTAGAACGCCAAACCACTAGTGAAGAGAGAAGATGCAACCCAACAAAAACAAATCTGGTACAAAGAGAATAAAATTTCAACGAAAAAGGAATATAAAACGTATAAAATTCATCTCCATTATTCTTTTTATCCCTTTGATTGCTTTAATGCTCTCGGTTGGTGGGGTTTATTATTATTTCAGGCAAAATCTGCCCGATATCTCCTCATTAAAAAATTATCATCCAAATATTACAAGTAAGTTTTATTCTGATGAGGGAGAGTTGATAGGCGAATTCTATCTTGAGAAACGGATCATAGTCCCTATAACAAGAATACCCAGGATAGTTATAAATGCCTTCATCTCTGCCGAAGACAGCGATTTTTATAAACATAAGGGTATTAGCCCTGTGAGTATAATTAGAGCCTTTTTGAAAAACATCTTGGCAGGTAGAATTGTTCAGGGAGGCAGTACAATCACCCAACAGGTAACGAAATATTTTTTGCTCTCGTCAGAGAAGAGTTTTTCGAGAAAGATAAAGGAGGCTATCCTGGCATATCGGGTAGAGAACGAGCTTTCAAAAGAAAATATACTCTTTCTGTATTTGAACCAAATCTACCTGGGACACGGCGCTTACGGTGTTGAATCAGCGGCTCAGAATTATTTTGGCAAGCACGTAGAAGATCTCAATCTGTCTGAGGCCGCCATGCTTGCAGGGCTTCCACGAGCTCCCAGCAAGTACTCACCATTTGTTAACTCCAAAGGGGCAAAGGAACGACAAGCTTATGTTCTAAAGCGAATGCTTAAAGAGGGTTACATAACTGATAAACAGTTCAAACAGGCATTAACTACACCATTATCTTTTAACACTGAAGAAAACAAACAAATCTTGAAAGCCCCATACTTCACTGAACATATCCGTAGGTATATAGAAGGGAAATATGGGAGCGATGCTTTGTACAAAGAGGGATTACTGGTTTATACCAGTCTTAATCTGGAGATGCAAAATGCCGCTCAAGTATCTTTAGAATCCGGACTTATGGATCTGGAGAGAAGGCACAAGTACCAGGGACATAGGCAGAGCTCAGGTCTTCAAGGGGCTTTAATGTGCATGGATCCAGATACCGGATATGTCAGGGCAATGGTGGGGGGAAAAGACTTTAAAAAGAGCAAATTTAACAGGGCTATTCAAGCCAAAAGACAAGGAGGCTCGGCATTTAAACCCATTATTTATGCAGCAGCCCTGGATAAGGGCTATACACCCGCGACTATTCTTGTAGATTCGCCGATTAGTTATGATAACCTGATAGGAGGAGAACCGTGGCAGCCCAAAAATTTTGATGGAGAGTTTCGTGGACCCATCACCTTTCGTGAGGCATTGGCTAAGTCCATAAATGTGGTCACAGTAAAAATCCTTGAAGATTTAGGTATAGACTACGCAGCCAGGTACGCCAGTATACTTGGGATAACATCTCCCCTGAACATGGACCTTACCATGGCTCTTGGTTCTTCCAGCGTCTCGCTTCTGGAATTAACCAGGGCTTATGCAGTCTTTGCTGCCCAGGGGAGAAGGGTCGAACCCATCTTTGTAACCAAGGTTATCGATCAGAATGGGGTGGTATTAGAAGAGAACAAACCACAGGCAGAAGAGGTCATTAGCCCACAAACTGCCTATATTATGACAAATCTTTTGAAAGGTGTCGTGCAAAATGGAACAGGTTCGAGAGCACAAGCCCTTGGTAGACCCTGTGCGGGCAAAACAGGCACAACAAACAACTACGTGGATGCATGGTTCATAGGATATACTCCTGAAATAGTTACCGGGGTGTGGGTAGGTTTTGATGAAGGTAACCAGCCATTAGGAGAGAATGAAACCGGTTCCCAGGCAGCTCTCCCAATATGGGTTCAATTCATGAAAGAGGCATTGAAACACAAGGAAGTACTGGACTTTCCTGTCCCAGAAGGGATTGTGTTTGTAAATATCGACTCAAAGACCGGCCTCCCGGCTACTCCCAATTCAACCAGAATTATACCGGAATCCTTTAAGGAAGACTCAAATGAAGAGACTATTCCAACAGAAGATTCTGAGAACTCTCCATAATCACATTTATTTCCCTGTTACAGCAAATTCCGCCCCTTTCTCGATGGCCCTGGAATTGTTTGATATAAATTTGGGAGGGCGTTCCGGGAATATCTCAGGCAGTAACTTAATGGCCAAATCCAGAGAAACGACCTTTGTCTTTTCAATGAATGCCCCTAAAGCGACCATATTTGCCATTTGAGAATTCCCCAATTTTTTTGCAATATAATTGGCAGGAAGCAATAAAGTATCTATATCTTCCCGCTTGGCCTTCTCTGGATCTATTAAGGATATGTTGACCAGTAAAAATCCTTTTGACTTGACCATAGGTTCATATTTGAGAAGGGAAGGCTCATTCATTACTATAGCACTCATAGGGTGGCCGGTGACAGGAGACCCGATCTCCTCTGAGGAGAGAACTACAGTACAATTGGCAGTTCCTCCCCTCATTTCTACTCCGTAAGAGGGCATCCACGTAACATTCTTTTCCTCTTTCATAGCTATCAGTGCAAGTATATCAGCGATTAACATGATCCCCTGCCCACCAAAACCTGCAATTATTACATCGTAGTACATACAATAAGCCCTTTACCCTTTAATTATAAAAAATCCTTGCCTTTTCTCTCTTTGAAAACTCCCAATGGAAAGTAAGGGATCAACTCTTCTTCAACCCTTTTCTGCCCTTCTAAAGGCTTAACCCGCCAGTTTGTAGGACAGGCAGATAAGAGTTCCACAAAGGTCAGCCCCATGCCCTCTATCTGCATTTCAAATGCCCTTCTAACAGCCTTTTTAGCCTTAAGAACCTCCTTGGCATTATGCATTGAGACCCGAGTTGAATACGCAACTCCTTCCAAAGTAGCCAGCATCTCCGCCATTCGGATAGGATAACCGTCATTTCGAAAGTTTCGTCCATAGGGGGTGGTGGTTGTCTTCTGACCCAATAGAGTAGTCGGGGCCATCTGCCCCCCGGTCATACCATATACGGTATTGTTGATAAAGATTATGGTTATGTTCTCTCCCCTGTTAGCAGTATGGATTGTTTCTGCGGTACCTATGGATGCCAGGTCACCATCACCTTGATAAGTAAAGACTATCTTTTTAGGATGTACCCGTTTAATCCCTGTAGCAACTGCAGGAGCGCGGCCGTGGGGGGCCTCAATGGCATCTATGGCAAAATAATCATACATAAAAACAGCACATCCCACCCCGCTGACACCAATTGTCTCTTCCTGAACACCAAAGTGATCAATTGCATCAGCCACCAGTCTATGGGCAGTACCATGAGTACATCCCGGACAAAAATGGGTCTGACGGTCAATTAAACTCTTCGGTCTGCTAAAAACCTTCTTCATTAAACATCACCCTAATCTCTCTCAACATATCTTCTGGGGTAGGTATACCTCCTCCAGGACGGCCATAAAATCTAAGTTTAACACTGCTTTCAATGGAAAGCTTAACATCCTGCAACATCTGGCCTGTATTCATTTCTACCACTAATACTCTGGGGATTTTTTTTGCGGTCTCTCGAATGACCTCAGTAGGAAATGGGAATAGGGTAATCGGACGAATCATGCCTACTCTTATACCTTCTCTCTTTGCCATCTGTATAGCGGTCTTGGCAATCCGAGAAACTGTGCCAAAGGCTACAATAACAATCTCAGAATCATCCAATCCTTTTGCTTCAAAGAGGACATCCTCTTCCCTTAAACGATCATATTTTTCCTTTAGCTCTAAATTGTGAGCTTCCTGCTCCCCATCAGAAAGATACAGGGTTTTAAGAAACTGGGGCTTGCGCCCTTTGGAGCCTGTTAATGCCCACGGCTTGAACGGCGGAATTACGGTCTTAGTTTCTTCCAAAACAACAGGCTCTTTCATCTGCCCCAAGATAGCATCGCACAGAATCATTGCCGGATTACGGTACTTATCAGACAATTCAAATGCCTTTATTGCAAGGTCAAACATCTCCTGAACAGAGGCAGGGGCTAACACAATATTAAAATAGTCCCCATGTCCACCTCCGCGGGTTGCCTGAAAATAATCACCCTGGGTAGGGGCAATGCCTCCCAGTCCCGGCCCTACCCTCATAACATTCACCACTAAGCCGGGCAATTCACTTCCAGCCATATACGACATACCTTCTTGCATCAAAGATATACCAGGGCCTGAAGAGGATGTCATAGCCCTGACACCGGATGCAGAAGCTCCCAAGACCATATTTATGGAAGCTATTTCGCTTTCAGCCTGAATAAATGTCCCACCAATCTTCGGCAATTCCGCAGACAGGAATTCGGGTATATCATTTTGAGGGGTAATTGGATAACCGAAATAGTATCTGCATCCAGCTGCAACAGCACCTTTAGCCAGAGCAATGTTCCCTTTTAGAAGAATCTTTTCCGTCATACCTACTTATAAACCTCAATAGCCACATCCGGACAAACCTCGGCACAAAGTGCACATCCGGTACACTTGTTATTGTCCTTTATTGCAGCAGGAAGGTAACCTTGAATGTTCAGCTCTTCCTCAATTGTGATAAGATTTTTTGGACAAGCGTCAACACAAAAACTACAGCCCTTACATCTATCTCTTTCAATTACTATTTTAGCCAAAATACCTTTATTAATATCCTCCTGTTGATTATAGAAAACTTGATGGCTTCGTAAAAAATCCATCAAAACTTTAAACACAAAATCCAGAGATCACAAAATGACAAAACTTAAAAACGTAATTCAAAAAGTATCAGAAAGAGAGAAGGTTGTCAAATATTTTTGTACTAGTGGAATATGGGTCATGGAGATTTTGGTGCAATCCCAGAAATTTCCGGTTAAAATTGTGTTGACAACAACCGGTTCGCTACACGTATAGGGAAAAAGGCGATGGAAATGTATGCTGAAGCGAAAAGGGGTAATTTTTCAAAGCTCTCGAAGCATATTTATTTCCCCCTTTTTTCTTGAAATAATATTAATTTGTAAGTAATATGGCAAAATAGTCTCTCTGTTGCCCCCTTTTTATACTTGAAGGGGGGCAGAGTGTCTGTGTCAAATAAAAATAAGTGAATGTCGTACCGTAAACTCTATAAAAAACAAGAAATATTGAGATATTGCGGGGAGTATCTGCTGAGCAAAGCCGAATCATATTGGGAGTGAAGAGAAAAAAGGGGATAATAAACGTGGATTATTCATCAATTCGTGATAATCATTCTAATGGAACCGTCGGGGATTTCTTAAAAAATAGTATTGGTAATAATGCTGATGTTTCTATTGTGTCAGCATACTTCACGATCTACGCATATCATCACATGAAAAGCAATCTTGACACTATCAATCAATTACGGTTTTTATTTGGTGAACCTACTTTCATAAAATCAATGGATCCAGATAAAGTAAACACCCGTGATTTTAAAATAGAAGATGACAAGATTGTTATTCCGATTGAAAGCCGTCTTGCTCAAAAATCAATCGCCAAAGAGTGTTCAGAATGGATAAAAAGCAAAGCCGAAATACGTTCGATGGTAAAGCCCAATTTTCTACATGGAAAAATGTACCATATTCGGCAGGAAAGCGGAATTGAGAAAGCAATAGCCGGGAGTTCAAATTTTACTGTCAATGGACTTGGCCTCGGCGGAAGTAAAAATATTGAGTTGAATATTATTATAGATAGCGACCGGGACAGACAGGAACTCAAGGATTGGTTTGATGCAATCTGGAACGACCAGACAGGCCTTGTAGAAGATGTCAAGGAGCAGGTATTAAAATACCTTGAGCAATTGTATATCGAAAACGAGCCGGAGTTTATTTACTTCAAAACGCTTTATCATATCTTTGAAAACTATTTGGATGAACAAAAAAGGGGCGGTCTTCTGAATGAGCGCACCGGCTTTTTTGACAGCGAAATATGGGATACACTTTATGACTTTCAAAAAGACGGCGTAAAGGGAGCAATCAATAAAATTCTAAAGCATAACGGTTGCATTATTGCTGACAGCGTTGGTCTTGGAAAGACATATGAAGCCCTCGCCGTTATCAAGTATTTTGAGCTACTGAACAATCGAGTACTTGTCTTATGCCCCAAGAAACTTACCGGGAACTGGACAATTTACCAGGCAAGTATGGGGCATGTGTTGAATCCATTTAAAAAAGACAGGTTTAATTACACGGTTCTTTATCATACAGACATGGCGCGAGAATCCGGCCGCTCTGGTGCGAATGCAATCGACCTTGAAAACTTTAATTGGGGTGCTTACGACCTTGTAGTTATTGACGAATCCCATCATTTCAGGGGGAACCCTGTAGAAAAAGTGAAGAATGACGGCAACATGAAAATGAACCGGGCAAAATGGCTTATGGAAAAAGTCATTAAATCCGGAGCAAAGACCAAAGTCCTGATGCTGTCCGCTACTCCTGTCAACAACAGCCTGCGTGATTTGCGTAATCAGATTGCTTTCATCACAGAAGGAAAAGAGGATGCTCTTTTTGAATACTGCAAAATAAAAGATATCGGACTCACCCTGAAAAATGCTCAAACTAATTTTACCACCTGGGCTGATCCCAAGAAAAACCCCCAAAGAAACATGAAACAACTTCTGGAAAGGCTCGATTCAGCGTTTTTCAAGTTGCTCGATGAGCTGACCATTGCCCGCTCAAGAAAGCATATCAAGAATTTCTATAAAATCGAATTTATCGGCAAGTTCCCAGAAAGAAACAAGCCGTATTCTGTGTATCCTGAAATTGATCTTAATAACCGTTTCCCTTCTTATGACCGGTTGAATAAACAAATTCTTGAATACAAGTTGTCTGTTTTTAATCCTTCGGCGTATGTGAAGCCGGACAAACAAAAAAAATATGAGGACCTTGCCGCCACAGAAGTTCTGGCATTCAAACAGACCGACCGTGAAAACTTTCTGATCGGGATGATGAAAATCAATTATCTTAAACGGCTGGAGAGCTCCATTGAATCCTTTGAAATATCAATGGACCGAACCATCCAGAAAATTGAAAATCTGGGAAAGAAAATTAACGAGTTCCTTAGAACAAAGGCAAAATCACAGGAAGAATCTCTTGAAAGCCTTGAACCGGATGAAGACGAATTGGAAGAAAATGCGGATGACCTGGAACAATGGCAGGTCGGTAAAAAACTTAAGTTTGATCTGGCTGATCTGGAACTTGCAAGATGGCTTAATGACCTCAAGAAAGATAAGGAAGCGCTTGTAGGCTTGTACAATAATGCCCTTGCCGTAACACCCCAAAGAGATGCGAAACTCGCAGAATTAAAAAAACTCATCGCTGAGAAAATAAAGAAGCCTTTTAATGGAGAGAATAAGAAAGTCGTAGTTTTTACCGCTTTCGCTGATACCGCGCAATACCTCTACTCAAATCTTAAAGAATGGTGCCTTCAAGAGCTTAAACTCCACTGCGCCCTTGTATGCGGCAGCTATACCCGGACAACCCTTGGTAAAAATGATTATGACAGCATCCTGTTAAATTTTTCGCCCTTCTCCAAAAACCGCTCTAAAATGATTTCGGCTTCACAAAGCGAAGAGATTGACCTGCTCATTGCGACCGATTGTATCAGCGAAGGTCAGAACCTGCAGGATTGCGATTACCTCATTAACTATGACATTCACTGGAACCCTGTAAGGATTATCCAGCGATTCGGGCGTATCGACCGTTTGGGCAGCAGGAACGAGACCATTCAACTGGTTAATTTCTGGCCTACAAATGATCTTGATAATTACATCAATCTCAAAGAGCGCGTTGAAGCCCGCATGGCGCTTGTGGATGTTACAGCTACAGGCGAGGATAATATATTAAACACGGAACAGATTGAAGAGCTCATTACGGACGATCTCAAATACCGTAATCAGCAACTCAAAAAACTTAAGGAAGAAGTTCTTGACCTTGAGGACATGGATGAAACCGTGTCCCTTACCGACTTTACGCTGGACGATTTCCGCATCGAGCTCCTGAATTTTCTGGAGAGCAACCGAAAACGGCTTCATGAAGCCCCATTTGGCTTGTACTCGGTCGTGCCTTCGCCATCAGGCGAACACGCCGGTCTTAGCGATTCCAGACAATTTTCTGAAAGTGAAAAGGAGATTATTAAACCCGGTGTGGTTTTCTGCCTCAAACAG
Source organism: Desulfobacteria bacterium (assembly GCA_041648535.1). GTDB lineage: Bacteria > Desulfobacterota > UBA8473 > UBA8473 > UBA8473 > UBA8473. The sequence goes on from JBAZOX010000028.1 coordinate 9,978, forward strand.
AAGGGCGACAGCGAGGGAAACGAGGAAGTTAATCCGCTTAACCCCTATTTTCTTGTATATATTCGAAATGACGGAACCGTGCGCTTCAACTACACCCATGCCAAGCAGATACTTGAAATATACCGCTTGATGTGTCAGGGCAGAAAAGCTCATTATGAAAAACTGTGTGAACTTTTCAATGATGAAACCAACAATGGCGAAAAGATGGACGCTTATACAGAACTCTTGAAAAAAGCGGTAGATGAAATCATTCGTATTTTTAAGAAACGGAGTAACCTGCGGCTGACCTCTGACAGAGGAGCGCTCCTTATTCCAAAAGTAAAACAGCTCAATGAAATGGAAAACTTTGAACTGGTGACATGGCTGATTGTGAGATAAGGTAAAAGAAGCTGGAACCCGATTATGGCAATGACTAAAGAAGAATTCAAGATTATCCTTGAGGAAGGCGAAGGCTACCGGAGTGAATTTAAAGAGCGGGTTTCCGATCTTGATCGGGAAATGGCGGCGTTTGCGAATGCGTCCGGAGGAAGGATATTTCTGGGAATCACTGATGAAGGTATTGTAAAAGGAATCACGGTTCATAACGAGTTGAAAAGCCGGATTCAGGATATTGCCAATAACTGCGATCCCGCCGTAAAAATTTTCCTTGAAGAATTTGAGAATATTCTTATCATTCATGTCCGGGAAGGTACAGACAAGCCCTATAAATGTTCGAGCGGATTTTATACACGAACCGGACCGAACTCTCAGAAACTCAACCGCAACCAGATTGTCACGTTCATTCAGGCGGAAGGAAAGGTCCGTTACGATGAACTGGTAAAACGGGATTTCAAAGACAACAATATTGACAAGGGTAAAATAGACCGTTTCCTGAAAATGGCTGGCATCAGCCCTGTACTGGATAAGCCTCTTCTGTATAAAAATCTCGGTATCGGAGAAATACAGGAAGGCCGGGTATATTACAATAACCTGGCTCCGCTTTTCTTCGCGAAAAACTTGAATGACGTTTATTACCACACCGTCGTAACCTGCTCGCTTTACCGGGGCAGGGAAAAAGCAGTTGTGCTTGACCGGAAGGATTATAATTCCGACCTGGTGTCCAATGTGGACCTGGCGATGAATTTTATCAAGCAATATTTACCGGTCCGTTACGAGTTTACCGGTGAACTTGCCCGCAAAGAAATCCCGCAGATACCTTATGAAGCTCTGCGGGAAGCGCTGATTAACGCCGTCGTCCACCGCGACTATTTCGAGAAGGGCGGAAATGTAATGGTAGAAATTTTTGAAGACCGGATTGAAATCACTAACCCGGGTGGCCTGGTCAAGGGGTTAACGCCAGAAAACTTTGGCAAAGTAAGCATGCTGCGAAATCCCGGAATCGCCAACCTGTTTCAGCGGATTGATTATATCGAAAAGATGGGAACAGGAATTCAGCGCATCCGTCTGGCACTAAAAGATGCCAATGTCCCAACTGTTGAATATGAATTGAATCCGGTTTATGTAAGAGCCGTTTTCCCACGACAGGCGGAAGGTTGGGAGAAAACTACCCAAGAAACTACCCAAGAAACTACCCAAGAAATCATTCTTCATCTCATTCAAAATAATCCTTCAATCACCCGAAATGAATTATCACTTCAAACAGGTCTCAGTCCAGACGGAGTGAAATACCATCTGGATTTATTGAAAAAAGAAGGAAAAATCAGACACACGGGACCTACTAAAAAAGGAAAATGGGAGCTGTTGAAAGACATAAAAACATCTAAAAGTAATCCATAAGGGACGGCGTAATGTCACAGGAAAAAGACTTGAAAGGAATTCAATCATCCGTAATGACTTTTACGAATGGCGATCTATCCACAAACGCCCTGTCATTGTTTTCAACGCTCGGCTACAATACAGACCGTCAAAATCCTTTCAGCGAAAAGACATACCGCTTTTTCAAGGATTCTTTTTTTCACGGCGATCCCCGCTTCAATGAAGAAAAAGCCCTGGTGTTGGAATGGAAATATGTTGACCTTTTATTTCAGCTTTCCGGAGAAGAGATAACGAAACAGACAAGCCTGTTTGATGTTAAAAAGGTGGTCACATCTGGTGATTCCAAGGTTGCTATGGAATCCTATCTCTTCTTTGCAATCGGACTTTCCGGTTCCCGCTATACCCGCACAACCCTGAGCCTGATTACCCGCGAATTGAACAGAGTCTTTCCCATGCCCGTGATGGTGCTTTTCAAATATGGGCAATCGCTCACACTGGCTGTTACCAACCGCAGACTGCATAAACGCGATGAGCGCAAAGATGTGATGGAAAAGGTAACACTCATCAAAGACATCAATATCGAAAACCCGCACAGGGCGCATATTGAAATCCTCTTTGACCTTTCGTTTTCCGAACTCCTCAGAAAGCATAAATTTACCAACTTCGTCGAACTGCATAACGCCTGGCAGAAGACGCTTGATACAAAGGAACTCAATAAAAGATTTTATCAGGAGCTTGCCAACTGGTATTTCTGGGCGATGGATCACGTGTCGTTTCCAGATGATATGGAAAAAAACGAAGACATCCGCAACGCTACCAGCTTAATCCGGCTGATCACGCGGATTATATTTATCTGGTTCATAAAGGAAAAAGACCTTGTGCCGGAGGCGCTATTTGACCGCAGGGAACTAGGTTGCATTCTGAAAGAGTTTGCCAAGAATAAAGAATCACACAGTTATTATCAAGCCATACTGCAAAATCTCTTTTTCGGCACGCTCAATCAGAAAATGGATGAACGTGGTTTTGCAAAAGAAGGTTCTTTTCAAGAGAACAGAAACAATTACGGCATTAAGAATCTCTTTCGTTATGCCAAACATTTTACCATTAGTGAAAAAGAAGCGCTAACTTTGTTCAAAGACATACCTTTTTTAAACGGCGGGCTCTTTGATTGTCTTGATAAAGAGGATGAACAAGGAAAAGTGCTTTACACAGATGGTTTTTCCCGTAATCCAAAGAAGCAGGCGTTTGTACCTGATTTCCTGTTCTTCGGATCAGAAGAAGAATATGATTTGAATCCCATCTATGGCACCAAAAACAAACGCTACAAAGTAAAAGGGCTGATCGACATTCTTTACGGTTACAAGTTTACTGTTACTGAAAACACACCAATTGAAGAGGAGGTGGCATTAGACCCTGAACTCCTCGGCAAGGTGTTTGAGAACCTGCTTGCCAGTTACAACCCGGAAACACAGACCACGGCCCGCAAACAGACAGGTTCGTTTTATACCCCCCGGGAAATCGTCAACTACATGGTGGACGAATCGCTGAAGGCGTATTTAAAGGGCGCTCTTGTAGAGGAATCTTCTATACCGGAAGAAGATGCGCAAGCCGGTCTCGATCTGCTTTTTGAATATACTGAGAAGGAGCATCTTTTTAACGAAGCTGAGACAAAGACACTGATCGGCGCTATCGACAGATGCAAAATCCTCGATCCTGCATGTGGGTCGGGGGCATTCCCTATGGGCGTTCTCCATAAAATGGTTCATATCCTCCACAAGCTGGACCCCAACAATGAGCAATGGAAGCGGCGGCAGATCGACAAGGTAGATAAACTGATAGAAGAAGCTCGGAACATTCCTGACAGCGCTGCGCGTGAACAGGTGATTACTGGACTTGAACATAACAGACATGACATCGAAGATGCTTTCGGAAGTAATGAACTCGACTATGGCCGCAAACTCTACCTGATCGAAAATTGTATTTACGGCGTGGACATTCAGCCCATTGCCGTACAGATTGCCAAACTGCGCTTTTTTATCTCGCTGGTGGTGGACCAGATCAAACAGCCGGACAAAGAAAACCTCGGCATCCGCAGTCTACCAAACCTGGAGACCAAGTTTGTGGCGGCTAATACTTTAATTGGTCTGGAGAAACCGGAAAAGCAGATGAATCTTTTTGAAAACAAGGAGATCATCGCGCTTGAAGATAAGTTGAAAGACCTGCGACACCGCTATTTCAGCGCCAAAATCCGTAAAGAAAAGATGGCGTGTCAGAAGGAAGATAAAGCCCTCAGACAAAAGATTGCAACACTATTAGAGAAGGACGGCTGGGAACATAAAACAGCAGAGCAGATTGTGGCATTTGACCCTTATGACCAGAATGCCAGCAACCCGTTCTTTGACCTTGAATGGATGTTTGGAATTAAAAGTGGATTTGATGTGGTGATCGGGAACCCGCCGTATGGGGCTGACATTGATGACTTGATTAAGCTATTTGAAAGGTTATACCCTAAGACATCAAGAGGCTTTAAAGATATTTATAAGTACTTTTTCAATTGTTCATTGGAATACCTTGTTAACAAAAAGGGGATATTGTCATTCATTACTCCAAATACCTTTCTCTTGCAGCCAAGGTATAGCGATTTGAGAGCATTTCTCTTGAAATATAGCATTCAAACATTACTAAACTTAGGTGAAGATGTTTTCCAGGCTGTTGTTCCTACTGTCATATCATTAGTAAGTGCAAATAGTACTGGTGTTTCTTCAAACGATGTACTATTTGCCGACATATCTGATTCGTCTAAATATCCAGGGTCGATAAACGAAATTTCCTTCAAAATGATTAAGCAAAAATTATTCCTTGAGTCACCTAATAGGATATTTACAGATAATATTCGAGTAAAGCATGATGATGAAGAAGTACTTGAGAACATCTTGGATTTCAAAGACGCGGGAATTAATTACCAAAGAGTAAATGTAGGACTTGCAGATAAGGGTAATTCAGATTTGAGCCAGAGACTACTGTATGAGGGCCAAAGGGAGAAAGAAACTCATTTTGAATTCTGGAAAGGTTCAGATATTGATTCCTACTATATTGCACCTGCTACCGATCGGTTCGTTAGGCCAAATATACCATTGAGAAAGAACGAGAGAGTAATTCTCAATTCAGATTATTTTAGGATTACTCCCAAATTGATTTGGCGACAAACCGCTTCCATTCCTATAGCAGTTGTTGATAACAGAGGGATTTGGTTTGGTAGAAGTATTCAAATAGGTTATCCTATGAGTATTTGGCCTGCCTTTTGAATTCAACATTTGTCAGGAAACTGTATGAGGGAATTGTACAGGAAGGTGGCAGAGTCTTCCCTCAAGTCAAACTTGAAAAGCTTAAGCCAATACCAATTAAGGTCATTTCTTTGGAGTCACAGACATCATTCCGTATACTGTATAAATATGTTGAGCTTCTGAAACTTGAGTCAATATACCCTCATCCCTACTTTTTTGAACGCTTCATTGACGTCATGGTTTACGAACTCTACCTCCCCGACGAAATCAAAGCCGCCGGCTGTGAAGTGATGAAGCACCTTGGCAACCTACCGGAACTCAAAGACGGCTGGAGCAACGAGCAGAAACGGCAAACCATCGAAAAAGTGTATAGGGAACTCTCCGATCCCGGCCACCCTGTCAGCATGGCCATGGAAAAGATGAAAACCGTGCCGGAGGTGCGGATTATTGAGGGGTTGGATGAATATCCCCCTCTCCTTGAAAACAACTCTTAACAATAATACCATTATTCAGAACCATAAAGGGAAAGCCAAAGCATACCAGGTGAAACAGGTGCTATTGGCCATTGAAAGATTGGAGGTAGATAATGACTTTAAAAAATGATCGGTATACCTACCGGGTAACCTGGTCAGAAGACGATAATGAGTATGTAGGCTTATGCGCTGAATTTCCCAGCTTAAGTTGGCTGGCTAAAAACCCAGAGGCAGCTCTAAAAGGAATCCGTAAATTGGTTGAAGAAGTCATAAAGGATATGAATAACGAAGGTGAAGTTGCCCCCAAACCAATCCAACCGATCGCTTACAGCGTAGGCTGATTTTGGACATTCACCAAGATTTTGAAGCATATTCACCACAAACCATAAATTTCATTGGAGGACTCTTTGTATGGGTAACCATATTTGCCCATGGTGGTTAGCATACACATTTGACAATCGTTTCCGGAACTTTTTTCACAATCCCGAGAAAATGCTCGGTTCATATGTAGCCAAAGGTATGACGGTTTTGGATATTGGTTGTGGGCTGGGGTTCTTTTCCATTGGTCTTGCAAAACTCGTCGGAGAGAAGGGTTGTGTGATTGCATCTGATGTCCAATCAAAGATGCTGAGTATATTGTATAAGCGTGCCGAAAAAGCTGGGGTTTCAGACAAAATCCGAATTCATAAATCTGAACCCGATAAACTCGGAGTTGAGACCGCTGTCGATTTCATTCTCGCCTTCTGGATGGTACATGAAGTTCCTGATACAAATATTTTATTTCGTCAGCTTCATTCATGCCTTAAGCCAAATGGAAGGATTCTTATTGCTGAACCCAAGTTTCATGTTTCATTAAAGCACTTCCAAGAGATTCTGGTTTCAGCTAAAGAGTCAGGGCTGAATCTTTGTGAGACTCCGAGCATAAGATTCAGCAGGTCTGTTGTCCTTAAAATTTAAGCATTTCGCTCGAATCCTTGACCCCTTGAATCCTTTTCATCGACCAACTCTTTGGGAGATGAACCATAAATAATTTACCCTTCCCTTTGCATGTTGATTCCTGTAAAATATACACATGTCTTCATATGATATCATCCTTGTACTTCCATATCCATTTTCGGATCATCCCTCTTTTCCCGAAGGGATTCTAAAAAAGGCACTGGAGATTGAAGGCTTTCGAGTAGGGAGCATTGAAACCCCCTTCTGGCAGAAAAGCG
>JBAZOX010000029.1:0-5000 GCA_041648535.1 Desulfobacteria bacterium
TTCTATGTCTACCTTTCCCGTGATATATTTAATCTCTGAGAATGAGAGTTCTCGGGCCAGATTGACACGAGAAATCCCTTGATCTTTCCAGAACTCCACACTTCGCCAGTTGGTAGTGTTTGCCTGAGTGCTTAGGTGGATAGGAATATGGGTAACCAATTTTCTTGCTATAACGATAACCCCAGGGTCTGATACAATTATGGCATCTACTCCTAGTCCTTTCAGATTAATTAAATAATCAGGAAGTTTTTCCAGATCCTCATTGCGTGGAAATATGTTGACTGTAACGTATACCTTAACCCCTTTTTTGTGTGCAAGTTTAATACCTTCTTCCATTTGGGAAATGGTAAAATTTCCGGCAAAGCTTCTAAGACCATATGATTTACCGCTTAAATAGACTGCATCAGCACCATAATGAATGGCAACTTTTAGTTTCTCTAAATTTCCTGCTGGTGCAAGGAGTTCCGGTTTTTTCATGAGAACCCTTAATTTGTTCGTTATCTTATTACATCCCAAAGGACAGATAAGAGAGAAATCTGTTTATAAAAGCTATCATAGTCATATTTGAAAGACAAGAGTTTACTTTATCTTGTGCTGACATTAGGAATTTTCCCTTGACAAATATAAGGTTAGCAGGTATTTATTGATTCAAAAATTCAAAGGGTTATAGACATTTATCCCTTTACTAATACGGAAAAAAGCTGGTATAAAAATAAGGGGAATGGGGATTTCAGCAAGCATTGTTCTAATCCCTATTTTTTTGGAAAGATCTGATTAATTTCTAAAATGTCCTAATATTATAAGCAGAATGGATAAGAATTTTTTTGGAATAGCACTGAGTCTTGTACCTGGGATAGGTTGTGTTTTGTATAAGAGGCTGATCGATTGTTTCAAAAATGCCGAAGTTGTATTCGATGCATCTTTTCAGGAATTGACGAACATTGATGGAATAGGGCATGAAACTGCTTTGGCAATTAAAAACTTTAATCAAGGGGACCTGGTTGAGAATAGGCTATTGATGGCCAGGAAGGCCAATGCCCGTATATTGACTTTGGAAGATGAAGATTATCCAACGAATCTAATGAGGATCAATAATCCGCCACCAATGCTCTACATGAAAGGCGAAATTAAAAAGGATGATCACTTTGCTGTTGCTGTTGTTGGATCACGAACCCCATCAGGATACGGGGAATTAGCTGCCAGGTCGATAAGTAGTGACCTGGCAGCCGAAGGAATAACCATTGTCAGCGGTATGGCTCGAGGAATTGATGCCATTTCTCACAAAGAGGCTTTATTTGCAGGAGGAAGGACTATTGCTGTATTGGGAAGTGGAATAGATGTGATATATCCACCGGAAAATAGGGAACTTTTCAACAAGATTTGCCGTAACGGGGCTGTTGTTACTGAGTTACCAGTTTCAACACCTCCTGATGCTGTAAACTTTCCAAATCGAAACAGGATAATAAGTGGCCTATCCTTAGGTGTGGTAATTGTTGAGGCTGGGGTAAAAAGTGGGTCTCTAATTACTGCAAAGTTTGCTGTGAGTCAGGGTAAAAAGGTCTTTGCTGTGCCAGGACAGATAGGGTCTGTGGGAAGTAAAGGTACGAACAAACTCATAAAAGAAGGGGCAAGGTTAGTAGAGAGTGCTGATGATGTTATGAGTGCAATTTTACCCCAATACAGGGATTATAAAGAAAACAGGGGAGGGGCTAGAAAAGAGGGGAATTTGTCTAAGAATGCCAAACAGGTCATGACTACTTTGACTGAAGGTCCCTTACATATAGATACTGTTGCTACTAAAAGCAGATTAAATGTTAACGAGGTTTCAAGCATATTATTGAACTTGGAGCTCAGTGGCTTAATTGTCCAACTACCTGGAAAAATATTTATAAGAAACTCATAAACCCCATTAGAATTGCCTTTTCTTGGGGGACATACTTCTTGGAGAAAAAATGCCTAAATCTCTGGTTATTGTTGAGTCGCCTGCTAAAGCAAATACTATTAACAAATTCCTGGGTAAGGATTTTATAGTTTTGGCATCCATGGGACATGTTAGAGCCCTCCCCAGCAAGTCCGGGTCTGTAGCCATAGAAAATGACTTTGAGCCAAAATACCAGATATTGCCTCAGCGAAAGAAGGATATCTCTAAAATAAAGAAGACATTAGAAAAATGTGAAAATCTCTACCTGGCTACCGATTTAGATCGAGAAGGAGAGGCTATCGCCTGGCATTTATTGGAGATATTGAATCTGACTGATGGAAATGCTTGCACCAAAAGAAAGGGTTTGTCTTCCCCTTCAGTCAAAAGGATAACCTTTTATGAAATTACAAAAGATGCCATTCAAGAAGCCATGAAAGCCCCTCGGCATGTCATACAATCCCTGGTAGATGCTCAGCAAGCCAGGGTAATTTTAGACTACCTTTATGGATTTAACCTGAGTCCACTTTTGTGGAAAAAAATCCGTTATGGGCTTTCTGCCGGACGAGTTCAATCCGTTGCTCTGAGGTTGATTTGTGAGAGAGAAGAGGAGATTCAAGCATTTAAACCCAAAGAATATTGGAGCATCAATGCCAGGCTTTCATCAACAAAAGAACCAACACCGGAGACTAGCTTCAATGCCACGTTAGTTGGGATAGATGGCAAGAAACAAAGTAAATTTTCGATCAGTGATGAAGAGTCTGCAGAAAGGATTATTAAAGAACTTGAAAGTGCAGAATATGAGGTTGTAGAAATAAAAGAAAAAGAGGTTACAAGGACACCTCCTCCTCCCTTTACTACCAGTACGTTACAACAGGAAGCATTTAGAAAGTTGCGTTTTTCTGCAAAAAAAACCATGTCAAACGCCCAAAAACTTTATGAAGGGATAGAAATCCAGGATGAAAGTGTTGGTTTAATTACCTATATGAGAACAGACAGTGTAAATCTTTCTTCAAGCGCACTGGAACATGCAAAAAGCATAATAACCCAGTTTTTCGGAAGTGAATATGCATTAAAGACTCCTCGTTACTTTAAAAATAAGGCAAAGAATGTACAAGAGGCCCATGAGGCTATAAGACCCACTGATTTGGCAAGGAAACCAGAGGACATGAAGGATTTCTTGACTTCCGATCAATGGAAGCTATATAGACTTATTTGGAGACGAACCATTGCATGCCAAATGGCTAAAGCTATCCTAAACACTGTTTCTGTTGACATAGCTGCAAAAAAAACTCATACGTTTCGTGTCTCAGGTTCGATAATAAAATTTCAGGGTTTTACGAAGGTATACGAGGAAAGCAAAGACGTTGACAAGGAAGAGAAAGAGGAAGTGTTACCTTATCTTACCAAAGGCCAAAGTCTTTATCTAATAGATCTCCTTTCTAATCAACATTTTACCCAACCACCTCCTCGCTATACTGAAGCTTCTCTCGTAAAGATTCTAGAAGAATACGGGATAGGACGTCCTTCTACCTATGCTGCAATTATGAACACCCTTCTAATTCGAGGTTACGTTAAGATAATAGACCGTAATTTTCATCCAGAAGATACCGGAATAACGGTTAACAGGTTACTGGTTAGCCATTTCAATAAATATGTTGATTATAATTTTACAGCGAAAATGGAGGAGGATCTTGATCAAATAGCCAAGGGGAATACCCAATGGCGACCAGTCATACAGCAATTTTGGACCCCGTTTATTGAGTTGATCAGGAAAAAAGATGCTGAAATTAAGAAGTCAGACGTAATTGATGAAAAAACAGACGAAAAGTGCCCGGAGTGCGATGGCGATCTTGTTATTAAATTAGGACGCTATGGTAAATTCTATGCTTGTAAAAGGTATCCGGAGTGTAAGTTTGTAAGACCTTTAAAAGAGAAAAAAGAAATAGTCGAAGAGGTGTCTTCCAATGCAGAGAGGTGTGAAAAATGTGGCAAATCTATGACAATAAAAGATGGGAGGTTTGGTAAGTTCCTGGCTTGCTCAGGATATCCTGAGTGTAAAAATACCAAACGAATCTCTAAAAGTAAAGATGGAGATTCTCAAGTTGAATGGCAGGAGATAACTGCTGAAAAGTGTGAAAAATGCGGCAGTAATTTTGTAGTTAAAAGAACCCGTTATGGAAACAGATTCCTCTCTTGTCAGAATTATCCAAAGTGTAATAATGCCAAGCCGTTAAGCACAGGGGTTAAATGTTCAATGCCTGATTGCAATGGGGATATAGTAGAGAGGGGTTCAAAAAAAGGAAGGCTTTTCTTTGGATGCAGTAATTATCCTGATTGTAACTTGATGTTTTGGAATAGACCTATACCTGATAAATGTCCCGATTGTGGATCTCCATTTTTGGTAGAAAAGGTTGTAAAAAATAGCGGGACGATACTTGAATGCATAAATAAGGAATGTAAATATCAAAGGGAAAAACAAAAATAACAAAAAAGGCCATCTTATCATAAGATGGCCTTTTAGCAGTTAATTTCTCGGCAGTGACCTACTCTCCCACCCCGTTGCCAGAGCAGTACCATCGGCGCTAGAGAGCTTAACTTCCGTGTTCGGGATGGAAACGGGTGTATCCTCTCTGCTATAACCACCGAAAAATTAAATTATTCTTTTTTTAAATTTTTAATAAGGTTATGGTCAAGCCTCACGACCTATTAGTATTGGTTAGCTGAGTTCGTTACCGAACTTACACATCCAACCTATCAACCTTGTAGTCTACAAGGGGTCTTTAGTCCACCCTTGGGTGGAGGGGATACCTAATCTTGGGGTGGGTTTCCCGCTTAGATGCCTTCAGCGGTTATCCCTTCCGAACATAGCTACCCAGCTATGCCACTGGCGTGACAACTGGTAAACCAGAGGTTTGTCCATTCCGGTCCTCTCGTACTAGGAACAGATCCCCTCAAGTATCCTGCGCCCACAACAGATAGGGACCGAACTGTCTCACGACGTTCTAAACCCAGCTCACGTACCGCTTTAATTGGCGAACAGCCAAACCCTTGGGACCTGCTTCAGCCCCAGGATGCGATG
>JBAZOX010000029.1:10000-16495 GCA_041648535.1 Desulfobacteria bacterium
GAGCACATTGTTATAAGACGGGGCAGCCAGATATTTTCTTCATTCCAGCAAATTTGTTTTTCTTCCATTCTCTCTGGAGTTTCTCTATGCTTGAATATAAGATCAAATTCTTCAGATACCTTTAGGGCTTCCTCTCTATTATAAAAACGCCCAACTATTTCTATAGCCAGCTTCTTTTTTGTTTCCTTTGGGTGTTCTTTACCCGTTCTAATATTTTCCTTGAGTGCCCCCAGGTCTTTTAGGGAAATATCACTAATCAGTTCATAGTATCTCATCATAAGGTCGTCAGAAATTGACATAACCTTTCCAAAAATCTCTTGGGGCGGTTCATCGATACCAATATAATTGTTAAGAGATTTACTCATTTTATTTACCCCATCGAGTCCTTCTAGGATAGGCATAGTGATAATAACCTGGGGATTCTGATGGTATGCCTTTTGAATTTCTCGCCCTACGAGCAAATTAAATTTTTGATCCGTTCCCCCTAATTCCACATCGGCTTTCAATGCCACAGAGTCATAACCCTGAACAAGAGGATAGATAAATTCATGTAGGCCAATAGGTTGCTGGTTTGAATATCTTTTATGAAAATCGTCCCTTTCCAACATTCTTGCAACTGTATATTGGGCACATAGTTTTATTAATTCAGCTCCAGACATTTTCTCCATCCACTGACTGTTATAAACGATTTGAGTCTTTTGTGGATCAAGTATCTTAAATATTTGTCTTTGATAAGTTTTAGCATTTATAAGAATATCTTTTTTAGACAGGGCTTTTCTAATCTCAGATTTTCCTGAGGGATCACCAATCATTCCTGTAAAATCTCCAATTAAAAACATGACATGATGCCCTAATTCTTGAAACTGTTTGAGCTTCTGAATAAGTACAGTATGGCCTAGATGAAGGTCAGGAGCAGTGGGGTCAAAACCAGCCTTTATCCTAAGGGGGGTTCTGTTTTTTTTAGAATCACGTAGTTTCTTTACCAACTCATCTTCAATGAGTACTTCCACTGTTCCTCTTTTTATGATCTCCAATTGTTGTTCTACATTCATCTTAATACCTTTTTAAATATTTAAATCCATTTTTAATCTTTTAATACTGTTGCTTTTGCCAGTTTGTGGGTCAATATCTATTAATACAGCATTAAGTTGTATATCTCTTTTCGCTACTTTAAATCTTTGAGGTCTTTGGGTTAAAAAACGTTCTATAACAATTTCCTTTTCTATGCCTATTACTGAATCCATAGCACCTGTCATACCTACATCGGTAATATATGCAGTTCCTTTTGGCAGAATTCTTTCGTCTGCTGTTTGGATATGGGTATGTGTTCCAATAACAGCACTTACTTTTCCATCGAGAAACCAGCCCATTGCTATTTTTTCAGAGGTAGCCTCGGCGTGAATGTCTATAAGGATGACGTTGGTTTTCTCTTTTAATTTGTTGACTTCCTCTATAGCAGTTTTAAAAGGGCAGTTTACAGTATTCATAAATACCCTGCCCAGCAAGTTTAAAACTCCTATATTTTCTCCTAGGGGTGTCCTAAGAATGGCACTACCAGCACCAGGGTTTTCCGCAGGGTAATTAGCTGGACGCAGCAAGTGTTTTTCCTCATTGAACCATTCAACAATCTCCTTTTTGTCCCAGATGTGGTTGCCTGAAGTTAATAAATCTATACCATTATCCAGTAATTCCCTAATAATCTTTAGAGTAACACCGAACCCTCCCGATGCGTTCTCTGCATTAGCAATAATCAGGTCGACATTGTAAGAATCTTTGATATTATTTAAAAGCTCGAAAATAGCTCGTCTGCCTGGTTTACCAACTATATCTCCAATGAACAGAATCCTCAAAAGATATTCTCCTTATTTTGCATATTCAATGGCTCTGGTTTCTCTGATAACCGTAATTTTAATCTGGCCTGGATAACTCAATTCAGCCTCTATCTTTTTTGCTATATCCCTGGCTGTCATAATTGAGTCTTCATCTGATATTGCCAAGCTTTCTACAATGACTCTCAGCTCTCTCCCAGCTTGGACTGCATATGATTTGCTGACTCCTGGGAAGGAATTTGCTATTCCTTCCAAGTCTTCGAGACGTTTAACATAAGTCTCTAACATTTCTCTTCGGGCACCTGGTCTAGCGGCAGATAGGGTGTCTGCTGCCTGTATTAAAACGGCTAAAACAGATTGAGGAGATTCATCATTGTGGTGGGCTGATATAGCATGTATAATCTCTGGAGACTCTCCATATTTCTTTGCTAAATTAGCACCAATAATTGCATGAGACCCTTCTACTTCATGATCTACCGCTTTACCAATGTCGTGAAGAAGTCCGGCTCTCTTTGCTTGCTTAACCCCCACTTTCAATTCGGATGCAAGTATACCACAAATAAATGCCACTTCTAGGGAATGTTGAAATACGTTTTGAGCAAAGCTGGTTCGAAATTTAAGCTTCCCTATAAGTTTTATTAATTCGGAGTGAATGCCATGTACTCCAACATCGAAAGCAGCTTGTTCTCCTGCTTCACGAAGGGTTACCTCCATTTCTTCTTTAACTTTTCCAACAATCTCTTCTATTCTGGCAGGATGAATCCTTCCATTGTTTATAAGCCTTTCCAAAGAGGTTTTGGCTATTTCCCGTCTTATGGGGTTATGACCTGAGAGGATAACTGCCTCAGGTGTATCATCAATGATTAAGTCAACCCCAGTAGCTGCCTCAATTGCACGAATGTTTCTTCCCTCTCTTCCTATGATTCGTCCTTTCATCTCATCATTTGGAAGGCTCACCACAGAAACCGTCTTTTCAGTAACACAATCAGCAGCATATCTTTCAATTGATAGTGAAATTATGTCTTTTGCTATCTTGTCTGCCATTTCTCTAGTTTCATCCTCAATTTTCTTAATCTTTTTGGCTGCTTCATGCTTGGCATCATTTTCCATCAACTCCATTAAACTTTTTTTGGCATTTTCAGATGACATCTCAGCTATTTTTTCCAGTTGTTCCATTTGCTCTTTTACTAATGCGCTATATTTTCTTTCCTTTTCCGAGATTTCTTTTTCTAGTTGAACCAGATTCTTTTCCCTTTTAGAGATACTAATCTCTTTCTGGTCAAGTAAGTTTACTTTTTTATCAAGGTGTTCTTCTTTTTGTAAGAATCTTCTCTCTAGCTTTTGTAGTTCAGTCTTTCTTTCCTTGGTTTCCTTTTCAAACTCTGTCTTTGCTTGGAAAAGGTAATCTTTAGCTTGGAGCATAGCCTCCTTTTTAATGTTTTCAGCCTCTTTTTTAGCATCGTCAGCTATCTTTTTTACAGTATTTTCTGCAAGTTTTATCCTACCCTCGGTAAACCTTTTGCTAAGGATAAAACCGATCAAAGCACCAATTCCCAAAGTTAGTAAAAAGTATATAAACAGTTCGACAGATATCCCCAATTTATATAACACCTCCCTCCTATATGGTTAACTTATTAAAAAAGCTTCTAACAGGAGATAATTGTTCAGTTTTAGAACTTAGCCAATGATTTCGATATTTGATAAAAGCAGGGGTTGGAAGGATTAATGATAGGTGAAACGAAAGACTAGTTCGAATCGCTTGAAGAGATTTTAAGTTTAAATCCCGTTTAGAGATTTATCTCTAACGGGATAAATATCTAGCCCATATAACTCATAATTGTTGCAACTTTTCACGTATTGCAAGACCGATAGACAACCATAAAAGACATCCTCTATTGTATAACTGTCTAACCACAAAAACTTTATTTGTACAGTCATTTAATCGACCTAAAATGATTATTTCGTTTAGTTGTTCAATCCGTGTTAGTTATATGGTGTTATTGTAAAATGAATCATATTCTCTTCAAATCTTAAAAACGATATCTTTTCACCTGTATTATCCAACTCTTATTCTATTATTATCACTAAGTTAACTCCGTTCCCCCTATCCTAAAAATATCTCCTGACTTTAAAATTAAACTTTTAGCAAAAACGAGAAAGCACTTAATGCCCCCCCCACGTAATGCCGTGTAAACAGTTTATTTTGAACCCTGTTAAGTTACTAGGTGGTCACCATATTACTGCTTTAGACGTCCCTTCAAGAGGGCATGCCTGCTACAATAAGAGACGGTTCCCTTTTTAGATATGTTGGCTCAAAATTATATGTTTATCACGAACATAGCAGGGGGAATTGGGTTTTAATTATTACTTAAAATGTTCCCTTCATTATCAACATAGGAGTCAATTAAACTAATCAAATGTCTCGATTTGTCTTCAATCTGCTGCGTAAGCTCTCCCCCTTCATTCTTTATCCGGAAGAAATCGCTGGTAATATTTAAAGCCACTACGACGATTGCATTAAGGGTGTCAACAGTTGTGGTGGTTCTTAATACCTCCTCTATTTTTTTGTTTAAATAATCTACTATGTTATAAACAAAATCCTCTTCTTCATTGCTTTTAATCGTATATTTATGGCCGAGTATCTCAATATCTATATTTTTTTTCAAAGCTCCTATCTCGTTAAACCGATAACTATATATCCTCTAGTTTGTCAATTAGATCAACAACCTTGTTAAATACTAATGTCCTTTCCTTGTGCATGTCCTCTATATTGTCGGTTAATTTCTGTATGTCCTGATCCTTTTGATTCAGATTTTCTGACAAAATCTTATTTTGTTCTTTTAAAAAGGTGCTTTGTTTGATTAATTTATCTATTCTGCCTTCCAATTGTTCAAAGCTACTTAGATCTACCATACTTATCCCTTCAACAGTTTTCGATTAGGAACCTATCTCTTATTATTAAAGACAGCTTCTAATTTATAAATTTTTCTAAAAAAAGTCAAGAATTTTCTTAATCTCCCTATTAATAAACAGTATGTACGGAAAAAGTGATTGAGGTTTTAATAGTGTTGGGGTATAATAATAGTTTTTTAGTCAATCGGAGGGCGATCTGATGCTTAAAAAACCAACCTATGAAGAATTGGAACAAAGGGTTAAGGAGTTAAATATAGAAGCTGTTAAGCTCAAACAGGCTGAAGATGCGCTGAGAGAGAGCGAAGAGAAATACCGTACAGTTTTAGAATCAAGTCCTGCCCCCATTGTAGTTTACGATATGGAAGGCAACCTTGTTTACTTTAATCCTGCTTTTACAAGTGCTTACGGTTGGACACTGGAAGAATGTGTGGGAAAGAAAATGAATAACTTTATCCCTGATGAGAGTTGGCCTGAGACCAAAATGGCTATAGATAAACTTTTGTCTGGGGAGGGTTTTTCAGGCATAGAAACCACAAGATATACAAAGAAAGGGGATATTCGTTATGTCAGAATGGGCGGATCAGTTTACCGGAATTTTGAAGGAATTCCGGTGGGAACAATTGCCATTCAATATGACATCACTGAACATAAAAAGGCAGAACATGCCCTGCGAGAGAGCGAGGAAAGGCTAAGAGCGATTTTTGAGGCAAGCGCTGATCCTATTGTGGTATATGACAACCAGGGATATCCGCAATATCTGAACCCTGCATTTACCCAGGTTTTCGGTTGGACTTTGGATGAACTAAAAGGAAGGTGCATTCCCTTTGTGCCTGACGATGAAAAAGAGAGAATTTCTGTAAGGATAAGAAAGCTCTATGATAATTATTATGGTAATAGAGAACCTGCGAAGGTTTGGACCAGGAGATTGACTAAAGACGGACGGACTCTTGATATTCTTTTAAGCGCTTCACTCATCGAGGGTGCCGAAGGAGTGCCTGTTGGGATGGTGGTCAATCTATCAGATATTACGGAAAGAAAGAGACTGGAAGCTCAACTCCAGCAGGCTCAAAAGATGGAGGCGGTCGGTACACTTGCAGGCGGTATAGCCCATGACTTTAACAACATACTTATGGGAATTTATGGACGTGTTTCTTTGATGCTAATGGATACCCATCTTTCCCATCCCCATGTTGAACAGCTAAGAGGGATAGAGGGTTGTGTTAAGAGTGCAACAGATTTAACCAAACAAGTCTTAGGCTTTGCCAGAGGTGGTAAATACGAGGTCAAACCGACGAACCTGAATGAAATTGTTAAAAAGACATCCGACATGTTCGGCCGTACCAGGAAGGAGATCAATATTCACAGGAAATATCAGAAGGACATTTGGACAGCGGATGCGGACCAGGGACAGATTGAACAAGTGTTGATGAACCTATTTATCAATGCATGGCAGGCGATGCCAAGTGGCGGAGATATATACATTGAGACAGAGAACGTTATTATTAATGATGACCATAGAAAGCACTATAAGGTGGACCTCGGGAGATATGTAAAAATATCTGTTACAGATACAGGGGTGGGTATGGATGAAGCAACCCAGCAAAGGATATTCGAACCATTTTTTACCACTAAGGAGATGGGCAGAGGAACAGGTTTGGGACTTGCCTCTGTTTATGGAATCGTGAAGAATCATAAAGGGATCATCAATGTTTACAGTGAAAAGGGCGAAGGAACTACTTTTAATATCTATCTG
>JBAZOX010000030.1:0-16442 GCA_041648535.1 Desulfobacteria bacterium
TCAAAGAGCGTTTTTCGAAAGCTTGGGACCAACTGAGAAAAATTTTCACCCTATTTGACCGTCGTTATAGGCATCCGCTCATAATGGCTGCATAAGGGATGCCTGACTTTTTACGAGTCCATCAATTATACACTTAAGATTTTACAGCCGTCAAGCACTAACTCGATCTCCTTAATAACCTCTTCAATCCCAATGAGCTGCAGACACCTCTGGTTTTGACATAGATTCAACTCTTCCCTGGTGCATGGCGAACAGTCCAGTTCTTTTCTAACTATAGACACATTATCCCCTCTCGGTCCCCAGATATCAGGATCCGTGGGTCCGAAGACAGCAACAGTAGGGATACCCACCGCTGCCGACAGATGCGTTATGCCTGAATCAACTCCCAGAAAACAATGGCATCTCTCAAGAATAGCCGCCAACCGGACAAGTGAAACCCCCTGTACCAAAATGGGTTCAGCCTTTCTTAGATTTCTTAATATCTCATCTACAGCCTCGGTATCCGCTGGCCCGGAGATCAATAACATCACGGCATTATATCTGTCGGCTACCCAATCAATCACGTCTACAAAAGGTTCTTTTAGCCACCTCTTTTTAGACCCGCCACTGCCAGGATGAATGGCGATTAGAAAACCATCTTTCCCAGATTCAAGGTGGTGATCTTGAAAGAATCTAACGGCATAATCCCTGCTGGGTTCTTCAAGGAATACCCTTGGTATGGGATCGTCTCCATGTATACCAAAGGATTCAAGGGTGTCTAAGAAATAATCTACTATATGTCTCTGGTCTCTGAAGGGTGGTAATGGTTTAATAGTAACTACCTCTAAAGACCCCGTTCTTCGCAAATTATCTGAGAAGATTCCATCTTCATCGTAACTATAAAGGATAATCAGGCCAAAGCTCCCAAAATAATCTGTCAGGTTCTTTGGCAACTCACTGTTCTCAACCCAGAACAATGAAATACCATGGCGATCGATGGAACTTACTCTGTCTGCGCAATATCTATTCTTTGCAAGGATAGCCCTCTCTGAATAACCCATCACTTCTATATAGGCCTCTGGGAAGCACTTGCGTATGGCCCTGATGGACGGCAGGGTAAATATGAAATCTCCTACCGCCCCTGTTCTAATGACCAAAATCCGCTTGCTCTCTCTATCAATCACCTAAAATCCCAAATCCTCACCTACTATCAGAACATGAATATCAGAAAAGAAGGGTTTTCTCTCTAAGATAACCGTTGCCCTGCATGCCCGCATAGGAGAATTGCAATCACTGCAAAAGCCGGTAACCGCACAGGGAATATCTAAACCCATATCTTTAACCACTTGAGGGGTAGCAACCTCTTTAATTCGCCTGAAGGCGCTATGCAGATCATTCACAACCTTATTGACTCCGGCCACAACTATTACCTTTCCCGGACCAAACATCATAGCCCCCACCCGGTTTCCTGCCCCATCTG
Source organism: Desulfobacteria bacterium (assembly GCA_041648535.1). Lineage (GTDB taxonomy): Bacteria > Desulfobacterota > UBA8473 > UBA8473 > UBA8473 > UBA8473. Next base: position 1,460 of record JBAZOX010000030.1, read on the forward strand.
TACTTACCAGCATACCTTCCATGGTAACGGCATTGGCACTGGTCAGAAAGACATCACAGGTTAAGTGTGCCCTTCTTATCTTCAAGACATCTTCATGGGATAATCCGGGTTTCCAGTGGTCGTAGATCACATTACCCTTCTTCTCCAGAGTATCCATGACCCCAATCTGCCTCATGGTCATAGACCCCCCTACCCCCACTTTCGCATCTTTGGGGATCAGGTTGAGGATTTCAGCACAGGCAGTCTTCCCATCACTAATATATTGAGACTCAAATCCATTCTTCTTCAATGCTTCTACCGCCTTCTTGCCCCTCTGTCCCTTCAACCACTTTGTGGTCTTTTCCATGTTCTTTAAACGGGTAAAATACGGATTTTCGTTGTTATCTGTCATAATCTTCTACCTCCTTTAAAATACTTTATCCTTTTCCCTGATTCTGTCTCTCCTCTTATTTATAACCCACTGAGAAAATCCGGACGAGGGAGAGAGGGATTCCCTTCCAAGAACTCGGCATATTCTCGGAGTCGAGCCAATGCATTCACAGCTCGTTCACAACTGGGAAAAACGCCTACCTTGCCACTTTCCTCCAACTTCGCTGCTGTGTCGGCATAATTCCCATATAGCCAGCATACAACCGGTTTGTCTTTAAATGTATTAACAGCCTGTATAATAGCTGGCGAAGGATCGAAGAACTCTTCGTTGCCAAAAATTCCAGAGATCAATACGACGCCGTCTACTCCTTCGTCAGACAGCATGAGTTTTAATGCGTTGTTCACCACCTCTGCGTAAGGGTATCCTGAAACCTGAAAGGCAGGCCAAGCATCAAAAGGATTGCTTATTGCCAGCCATGGGGGAAAGAGACGCCTGACCTCTACGAGAGTCTCCGGTGATAATTCAGCCACTTTAAGTTTATGCCGCTGACAAGCATCAGCGGTTATAACCCCACCAGCCCCGCTCATAGAAATAATTCCAATCCTTCTCCCCTTTATAAGAGGCAGGGATGAGAAGGCGCTGGTCAAATCGACAAGTTCCTCAATATCTGTTGTCCTAATTACCCCGGATTGCTTAAAAGCAGCATCGTAAATCTGATCATTGCCTGCTAATGAGCCGGTATGGGACTGGGCTGCTTTCCTTCCAGACTCGCTTCTTCCAGACTTTAAAGCAAGGATGGGCTTACTCTTACTAACTCTGCCGGCTACTTCAATGAACCTTCTCCCCTGTTCTATTCCTTCAATATAGAGGACTATGATTTTGGTGTCAGGATCAGTCTCGAAATACTCCAATCCATCACAGACATCAATATCACAAGCATTACCCAAATCGATGGCCTTTCCCGCCAATACCAATCTTGGGGGACCAGGAAAAAAAAGCCCACTCTGACAAATAATCCCTACTGGGACATTATCCAATTTCGCCGGGGCAAAAGAGGTGTTCAAATTACAAGAGGAGTTAGCTATTCCCAGGCTATTTGGACCCATTATCCTTGCTCCAGATTCCCTTGCTATCTCTATCATTTCTGCCTGTAGCGCTTTGCCGCCATCGTCACCGTCACCGAAGCCTTGAGCTACTATAATTATTCCCTTTACCTGCTTCTCAGCGCACTCTCTTACTATTTTAAGAACCGTAGCCCTGGGGCTGGCTATTACGGCAAGGTCAATTTCCTCAGAGATATCAGCTATGCTAGGATAGATTTTTACTCCCAGAATCTGATCAACGCTGGGATTTACAGGATAAACCTTTCCTGAATACCCATAGTTCATTATATTCTCAAGGATATTGAATGAGTCTTCCCCTGTATCCCTGCTGACGCCAATGATGGCAATTGATCTCGGTTCCATAAAAACTTTCATAGGTTGAATGTTAAGCATAAGAAATCCTCCTGTGGGGTTTCAGTTCTGAGAATAATCTATTCCCTTACATCTTTTCCTGATTATCTATAATTCCTCTTTGGTGTCAAGTTAAAATACTTTTGGGGATTCTGATGCATCAGGAACTTGTGTCATGGGGTCGTCTTTTGGAATTCAGATGAATGATGAAGTCGTAAAAAGTCAAACATCAGACGGCACAGTAAAAAGCTCCAGATGCAAGGCGCGCAAATCCGAAGGAATGAGGCGTACTTACATGTAGGCTGCAATGACTGAGGATGCAGCGGAAACGCCGCAGATGGACTTTTTACGAAGCCGTCATGGATGAATTGGAAGGCTTACCGTATACTAAACACGGCTGAACATGAGGTACAGAAGGAAGGTCATTGTAAAGGAGATGGCAGGAGTCCCCACCCATGCATAGAAGATCTGGTAAAGTTTCTTTAGGTTGACGGTCCTGACACCCTTAACCAATCCAATGCCCATTACTCCACCAACTACGGCCTGGCTGGTGGATACAGGAACCCCAATGCCAGCATAGATATGGACAGTGATTGCTTCGGCCAGAATAACGATGAAGGCGGTGTAACCATCCAGTCTGACTATTTCCTTGCCCACCGTCATTATTACCTTTTTGCCGTATGTAAGTACGCCAAACCCGATGCTGAGCCCACCGATTAGACAAGCCTGAAACGGTGTAAGCATTCCGGGACCGGTGAATGTTCCTGTTACATTGGCCACATTATTTGCCCCCAGGGCGTATGCGCCATACCCGCCTACGACCATGAGACACCAGCGCAGGTATCTGTCGTGCTGGAAGAGATTGAGGTTCAACCCATTCATAAATTTACCCACCAGGAAATAGAGGATGATGGAAAAGATCATCCCTCCTAACGGCGTTCCCACCCAGCAGATCACCACCTTCACCAGAACCTCCCAATGGAAGTTGCCCTCCAAAAGCCCAATGGACACCAGTGAACCAACAACAGCCTGGGAAACCGAGACAGGAAATTTAAGGTAGGTCATCAGGGTGATCGTGAGGGCTGAACAAAGGGCAACCAGGAATGCCGCATTGAGAGAGATTCCGGCCATTGCCCTGTAGGTAGCCATCCCTGCCTGGCCCTGCAGAAGGGCTCCCAGCAGGACGAAGACCGCGCATACAATAGCAGCGGTCCAGAAGCGGATCATACGAGAAGCTACCGCTGTGCCGAATACGTTGGCCGTATGGTTGGCTCCTAAGGACCACCCCAGGAATACGGCTGAGATAATCTGCCACATGATCTCTAAATCTGTCTCTTGATAGCCACGATACTAATACGGTCGGCGGTATTCTCCGCCCGGTTAGAGATCTCGCCGATGGTATCAATGAGTTCTTTTAACAACATCATCTTGCCGGTAGCCATGTCCGACTTGAAGACCCGCTCGACAATAGAGCGTTCCAGTCTGTCGGATTCACTTTCTTTTGCATCAACGCCGCGCGTCTGGTAGAGGGTCTCATGGGGATTTTCGAACAGGGTATTCATGCATTCCCGGACCAGTCGGTAGGCTTCTACATTTATTTCCACCAGCTTTTCCAAGTCTTCGAGCAGGTCATTCGGTATATCCAGACATAATATCCTGGTCAAGAATAGGGCATCTTCCGCCGCGCTGGGGATCCGGTCGTAAAACTCCAAGAGTAACAGCAAATCGCCCCGGGAATCAGGAAGGAGGGCCTTCCCATAGAGGGTCATCTGGATTTTGCGTCGCAAGTCATCTGCCTCAGACTCGAACTTGTGTGCCTTTTCCACATCCCAGATGAACTCGCGGGTGCACCCGTTGACCAGAAATCTCATCATGGAATCGCGAAACTGCCGTATGCAGGAATCGACCTTATCCAGATACGTATCGATCATCTGCTTGACCTCTGTCTGCTTCTTGGAGAAAATAGTCATAGATTATCTACCTCACACTCCACGTTAATGAAAGGAAGTTCCTCTTTATTTCTGGGGCAGTATAGAATAAAGCTAATTTTGTGTCAAGGGAAAAGGCTATATAAGATATGGCGGGTTGGTTATGCGAGGGGTTATTTTTCCATTCTCAGATCAATCTTGCAGCGGCCATTATATCAGGCACCAGCTCCTCTCTGCCTATAGCCATGATGTGGACACCGTCACACATCCTCTCTTCCTGAATCCGACTGATCATACGGCCTGCAATTTCTATCCCCTTTTCTATAGCCCTGCCTTTAGGCGCAGAGGCCATTTCGTCGATCAGTTCCTGTGGTACGTTGACTCCGGCAACGTTCTTATTCATAAACCGTGCCATAGGAGCAGAGGTTAGCAGAATGACGCCGGCAAGGATCTTTGCGGGAAACTGTCTGGCGTAGTCCATAAATTGCTTAAATCTGTCAAGATCGTATACTGCCTGGGTCTGGATAAACTCGGCGCCTGCCTCAATCTTCTTTTCAAATTTGATAAGCTGAGGTTCGAGAGGGTTGGCCTCGGGTGTAACTATAGCACCGGCACAAAAAGAGACGCCTCCATCCAGGTCGTTCCCTGCCAGGTCCTTCCCTCTTTCCAATCTTCTGATCGCCGCCAACAACTGACTCGAATCCAGGTCAAAGACGCTCTTGGCCTCTTTGTGATCACCCAGAAGTACCGAATCACCCGTGAGACAAAGGACATTATGAACCCCTCTGCTTGAGGCAAAGAGAATATCTGCCTGTAATGCCAACCGGTTCCGATCCCTACAGGTCATCTGCAATATGGGTTCTCCGCCCATCTCTTTGATCAAGATGGCACCTCCCAGGGAAGGAAACCGCATAACCGAACTCTGATGATCTGTAATGTTTATGGCATCCACCTTATCTTTCAGAAGCTCGATATGGTGGATCATCTTCTCCAGATTTGTCCCTTTCGGTGGTGCTACCTCAGAGGTAACCACAAATTTGCCCGATTCCAGTGCCTTTTTAAATGAGGAAACCATAATTTTGGGGTCCTTTCTTGCCCTAAGATGCTGAGATCACTAATTTTCCAGGCTTCGGCTCTCCCTGGTGATTTCTGGGCTGTTGAAATTTTCTCATGGCATCCAGAGAGCTTAAGTCCTTTAAACGATTATATATCAAGGTCCAGGCGCAGTCCTTTGCGCTGTCTATCTCACACTTTCCATTATTGGTGCCACCACAGGGGCCATTCACTAAACCCTTATGGCAGGAAGTAACAGGGCAGATCCCGCCTGTTTCACCCAGTATGCAGGCCCCGCACTGGAGGCATATCTCATCAAACTGACCTAAAGCGGTTTCCTTCCCAATAAATAGGGTATCCAGGGCAGGGACAACCAGCTTCTTTAACTGTCTTGCCACGGTTTGGACACCGAAGGCACAGGTCATAATGAAAAGCACATCTGCCTGGGCTATCTGTTGACCGTATTTACTCAAGGCATCTCCAGTCAAGTTGTCACAGGCAACAGGCAACACCACACCCCCGGTAATCAGCTTGCCCTTATCTGATAGCTTTTCCTTCATGGCTTCCATTTCAGGCTCTCCACCTGTGTGTGTCAAAGTAACACATGTCCCGCATCCTATTATGAAAACCCTTACAAATCCCTCGAGAAGCCGCAGAATCTCATCTTCTGATTTTTGTTGTGTAATAGACCTGATCATATTGCTGTCCTCTCCTTTTCCAAGTCACATCTAAGGCATCTCATGGCCTCACGGTAGGCTTGCTCTTTAGAAAAGCCTTTCTCAACTTCTCGGAAGTCTTTCACCCTTTCCTCCGGTCTTTCGAGTTCGATATTGATTCTTGGCTTTTCTTCAGTTGTTTCCTGGTCCAGGGCCAGGCCTGCATCCTCCTTCATGGACGTTTTCTCATCTACGATCTCTATGCGACCTGTATCACCTTGAAGGTATTTATCGATGGCAATGGATGCCCTCCTCCCCAGGGCTATGGCATTTATCACAACACTTGGACCTGTAGTAAAATCGCCCCCTGCAAAGACTCCCGGGACATTCGTCGCCAAACGGTTTTCCTCCACCTCCAGGCTGCCCCAAAGGGCTCGCTCAAGCTGGCTGTCTTCAGACAAGAAAGATATGTCAGGGGCCTGTCCAACGGAAATAATCACGGCTTCAGCATCCACCATCAGTGCTGTTTTCTCATCCACACTGATACGGGAACGGCCTTCTTCATTGAAGACGGTGATGCTGCGTGCGAACTCCATACCGGTTACCTTCCCGTGCCGATGTATGATCCGCTTCGGTGCCCAGGAAGGATTGATAATGACCCCTTCCTCAATAGCCTCCTCAATGTCTTTTTCCCATGCCGGCATCTCTTCTTTGGTTCTCCGATAGAATATCTGAACATCCGATGCGCCCACCCGCAAGGCGGTTCTGGCAACGTCAAAAGCCACATTGCCTCCCCCGATTACAATAACCTTTCCTTTCAGTTCCATATTCTTTCCTAGTCTTACATCTCTCAAAAACTGAAGACCGTAATAGAGTCCTTCCAGACCTTCTTCTTCGCCTGCAATACCGATCCGTAAACTGGCCTGGGCGCCCGCTGCAATAAAAACAGCACCATACCCTTCTGCCATCAAATCATTGACTGTATGCCGGGCATCAATCGGGGAGTTATAACGGATATCTACCCCACAGCTCTCTATATACTCCACCTCTTCTTCAATGACCTTCCGCGGAAGGCGAAACTCAGGGACAACAATCCCCAGCATTCCGCCAGCAACCGATTGTGCCTCGAATACCGTCACCTTATAACCCATTTTGGCAAGAAAATAGGCACAGGTTAAACCGGCGGGCCCTGCGCCTACCACGGCAATTTTTTCATCTTTAGTTGCAGGAAAAGGCTCGCTAGCCCGTCCTATGTGTTCGAAGTACCAGTCCGAAGCAAAACGCTTGAGTGATCTGATAGCCACGGGATCGTCCAGCTCACCTCGACGGCACTTCAACTCACATGGGTGGATGCAGATACGGCCGCAAACGGCAGTAAAGGGATTCCTCTCCCGGATAATTTCCACGGCCTTGTTATAGTTACCACGGGCTATGGCTGCCACATAGTTTGGCACATCAATACCTGCAGGACAGGCATGCTGGCAGGCTGAGATAACCATGGAATCACATGTTGCTCCCGCGCAGCGGTGTTCCAGGATGTGGTCTTCATATTCCTTCATGAAATAGTTCAGGGTAGAAAGGGCAGGTTTGGGGCACGTCTGGCCAAGCCCGCAAAGGGATGACTCAGTAATCGTCTCCCCGAGTTCCTGGATGGTCTTGATATCCTCGAGCCGACCCCTGCCCTGGGTGATGCGGGTCAATATCTCCAGCAACTGGGTTGTACCCACACGACATGGGGCACACTTCCCGCAGGATTCCGCCTGGGTAAAGCTCAGGAAAAACCGGGCGATCTCCACCATACAGTTGTTTTCATCCATGACCACCATCCCGCCTGATCCCATAATTGCACCTATCCGCTGCAGGGTATCGTAATCTATAGGCAAATTCAAATACTGAGCAGGTACACATCCGCCCGATGGCCCCCCCATCTGGACCGCCTTGAATTTTCTCCCCTTGAGGATACCACCGCCAATATCGAAGACCACCTCTTTTATGGTCACGCCAATGGGAACCTCCACCAGACCGGTGTTATTCACCTTACCTACCAGCGAAAATATCTTCGTGCCTTTACTCTTTTCTGTACCTATCTCTGTATACCACCCTACCCCATTTTTGATAATCAACGGAACATTTGCCCATGTCTCCACGTTATTGATATTGCTGGGCTTTCCATCCAGTCCTGCCTGAGCAGGAAACGGCGGCCGGGCCCTCGGCATTCCCCGTTTTCCCTCAATAGAGGCCATCAGGGCAGTTTCCTCGCCACAGACAAATGCCCCTGCACCCTTCTTCAGGGAAATATCGAGATTAAAACCTGTTCCCAGGATATTTTCCCCCAAAAGTCCCCGCTCTCTCATCTGTTCTAAAGCAATACTCAAGTGCTCGACTGCAATGGGGTATTCCTCCCTCACATAAATATATCCATATTCTGCTCCTATGGCATACGCTCCGATGAGCATCCCCTCAAGGACAGCATGGGGGTCCCCTTCCAGAACTGAACGATCCATAAAGGCTCCGGGGTCTCCTTCATCAGCATTACAGATTATATATTTAGGTCGTCCCGATGCCTGACGTGCAAATTTCCATTTCAGCCCTGTCGAAAAGCCTGCCCCACCCCTACCTCTCAGTTTTGCGGCAGTAACATGATCTATTACCTCTTCTGGTGTCATACTGGAAAGGGCTTTTGCAATAGCCCCATATCCTCCAGCGGCGATGTAATCCTCAATATTGGTAGGATCAATCTGCCCGCAATTGGCCAGGACCCTCCTCACCTGTTTGCCGAAAAAGGGGATATCTTTTTCACATGTAATCTTCTCCCTACTCTCAGGATCTGTATACAGGAGTCGATCTACAGGTTTGCCATGGATAAGGGTTTCGGCGACAATCTCAGGTACATCATCCGGCTCGACTTTGTTATAGAAGATATTATCAGGGTCAACAGCCATAACCGGCCCATTTTCACAGAAACCCCTGCAACCTGTTTTCTTTATTTCTATCTTATCTTCTAAACCACTGATGGTGAGTTCTTGTTTGAAGGCATCAAAGATTTTGAGGGATCCTCCAGCACGGCATCCTGTGCTACAGCATACCTTGACAACCTGTCTTTTGGGATCGCATTTGCTGAGAATGTTTTGCCGAAGGGCCTCCAGATCTGAAGGGCTTTCAATCTTCTTCATCTTTAACATCCTTTAATTTTTCTTTCTTCTCTTTACCGTACTCGACCAGTATGTTAGTTACCTTTGGTGGAGAGAGTTTCCCAAAGTAGGCTCTGTTGACCATCATGGTAGGTGCAAGGGCACATGCCCCAAGACAGGCGGTAGTCTCAAGGGTAAACCGATAATCAGAGGTGGTCTCTCCTTCATCCAGCGCCAGCTCTCTCTTTACCAATCTCAGGATACTCCGACCGCCTTTGACGTGACATGCCGTTCCGCGGCATACTCTGAGTACGTATTTCCCCTTAGGTTTCAGGGAAAATCCTGCGTAAAAAGAGATTACCCCCTGAACCTCAGTTGGAAAGAGCTTCATGGCATTGGCAATCAAATTGATGGACTCTGGTGGGATATAGCCGAACGTTTCCTGAATATCCTGAAGCAGAGGAATAAGCCCCCATTTCTCCTCTCGGTGTTCGCCGATGATGGAGGTGAGTTTGTCCCAATCGATTTCTTTCGGCTTCATTCGTTTTCTCCCCTTGTTATTCTGATCATTTCTTTGTCATTTCGAGCGAAGCGAGAAATCCTAAACCTTCTCAACTTTAACTCGACAGGTTTTCCAGCCCAATAAGTCATGCCTGGAAAGTTGGGCCAAGTTGATAAGATTCCGTGCATCGTTGTTATTAAAAGCCATGGGCACAAATATCAACCCCGCTCTTAATCCATCTCTCAGTCTGATCCCTCTCTCTACTGCCCCATATTGGGAAAGGACCCGAACAGTGTCCCCATCATGCAAATTTAACTTTGCTCCATCTTCAGGGGATATCTCTATCTCTCCCTTTGAATCAAACTCTTGAATACGCTTGGAACGGCTCGTCCGAGTGCCGCTTCCCAAATGATAACGGTAAGACCCAAGGATAGCCGTCAAAGGATAAACATCATCAGGCACTTCATCTTCGGTGGAAACAACAGGAGAAAAAGGAATCAGGTCTCCTTTTCCATCGGGGCGAAAGAGAGCCTTTTCACTCGTTTCCCTGATCCAGGGCGTGTATCCATGCCCACCCGGATCCGCATACATAGGTACAGACCCAATGATTTCTTCCTTTACCCTTTCCAGGGAACCATAGTGTTTGGAATACCCCATCTTTTCAGCAAGAAGGGCCAGGATTTCCCAGTCAGGCTTGGCATCTCCCGGTGGAACTACTACGGGTGTAAAAGTTTGAATCCTTCCTTCCATATTCGTAAATGAACCGCCCTTTTCGCAGAAAGCGGCGCCGGGCAGAACCACATCTGCAATCTCGGCGGTTTCGTTTGCGAAGATATCTTGAACCACGACAAAATCTAATTTCTCCAGGGCACTGCGAACCCGTTCAGGTTGAGGGAGACTACGAAGGGGGTTCTCTCCCATGATGTACAATGCTTTTAGGTTGCCTTTCTCGGCTTCCTCGATCATTCTAACCATATTGAGACCTTGATCGGGCGAAATCTTTACTTGCCATACCCGTTCCCATTGTCTTCGGGCTAAATCATTACTCAGAGACTGACCGCCCGGCAGTCCGTATGGCACCGCCCCCATATCCCGTGCACCCAATTGATTGTTTTCCCTTGCAAGAATATACAGACCGGCACCTTCAGGTCCAAGGCTTCCAGTCATGAGTGAGAGGTTAATGATAGCCTCTAGAGACTCCCGCCCATATCTCTGTTGCAGGATTCCATGCCCAACCACGAAGGCAATCTTTTTCCCGTGTAATAACTCGGCAGCCTCTTCAATAGTACTCACATCTATAGATGTTACCCGGCTAATTCTGTCAAGGTCGAGGGAAGAAAGCCCGCTACGGTATAGGTCAAACCCCTCTGTAAACTGGATTATGAAATCAGAGGCGTATGCCTTTTTCTGGTATAGCAGCATAGCTATGCCATTGATCAATTCAAGGTCGCTGCCGGGAAAAACACGGAGCCAGATAGATGAGAAGTCTACCAATTCCGTGCGCCTCGGATCAGCCACTATTAAGGGAATGCCTTTCTTTGCAGCCCTTTTGAGATAATAGCTCACCACAGGAACCGAGTGATTTGGGTCCGCACCAAGAACAAAAATGGCATCCTCTTTCTCCAGCCGAGCAAAAGGCTGAATCCGGTACCCTCCGTCTGTTTTTTCATCAATGAGATTCAAGAGGGACTGCCCGGATATATAGCCACCATTGTCCACGTTATTTGTTTCAAGAACGACCCTTGCTATCTTCTGAAAGAGGTAGTTTTCTTCATTTGTGCATTTGGAGGAACCTAAAAATGCCACGTTTTGTGGGCCGTTTTCCCGTTTGATTTCAAGAAGCCGTCTTGCAACAACCTCCAGTGTCTCACCCCATGAGGCGGAAACCAGTTCACCATCTTTGCGAATCAAAGGACTGCGCAACCGTTCACTGGCATTGAGAAAGTCATGGGCAAAGCGGCCCCTCACACAGAGGGATGCCCCATTAACGGTGCCGGATATGTGTGATGGGTTGACCTCTATAACCTGTTCATCCACAACACCCATAGCCAGAGAACAGCCTACACCACAGAATCCGCAGATACAAAGAGATTCTCTTTGGGGAGTACCCACGTAACGCGTATTATTTGGGGACAATGCCCCGGTAGGACACATTGACACACAGGTGCCGCAGAAGGTGCAGTCAGAATGCTCTAAGCCCAGATCATGAAGCGTGGAAGGGCGGGACTTAAAGCCTCTCAGGTTATAATCTATTGCCCCCACAACAACCAGCTCATGGTCTGCCCGGATACACTTTCCACACAGAATACATTTGGAGAGATCCCTTATAATGAAAGGATTTGCCTGTTCCAGTGGTTTGTAGTTGGGCATAGGGTAAAGGTTTGTCTCCCCTATACCGAGCTTGGCGGCTATCTGACGCAACTGACAGCGGTTCCCTTTGCTGCAAAAGATACAGGATTCCGGATGTTCGGCGATCATCAGCCTAACTATATTCCGCCTGTGCTTATTTACACGGGGTGACTCTGTCAGGATACTCATGTCCTGGGCAGCCGGCGTAACACATGACGCCATGATACGGCCGGTTTTCTCATCTTCTACCAGGCAGAGACGACAGGCGCCAAACGGTTTAAGGTCACGATGATAGCAGAGTTTCGGAATCTCTATACCGTGCTGCTCTGCAGCCTCCAGAATACTCGTTCCGGGCAGACAGGTGACATTTCTCCCATTAATGGACAGCGTTATGTTTTCCAAAAAACTAACTCCTTTTGGACAATTAGACGCAATACCTATTCTTCTTTCTTCTTTCTTCTTTCTTCTTTCTTCTTTCTTCTGACTTCTGACTCCTGACTTCTGACTCCTGACTTCTGACTTCTGTTTTTTGACTATCTGAGTTTCGCCGCATCAAGATAGTACCTGAGTTTTTCTTCCCCTCCTATGGTTATAATATGAATCCCCTGACAGATGCCTTTAATGCCCGTTACTATATCAGCAAAAAGATCTATACTGGCCTTTTGCTTGTCTGAGGCTTTGGCGAGTTTTTGGATAATCCACTCCGGCACCAATCCTGACTTGAAGTGTCGGTTGAGGAATCGGCCCATGCCGGCCGTCCTTAGAATCATGACTTCTGCAATTACCGGAACCCCGAAGGTTTCGACAGTCTTTACGAACTTCTCAAACCGATCCAGATCGAATACCGGTGTTGTTAAGAAGTACCCGGTACCTATCCCGGCCATTTCCTCCATTTCTTTCATTTCTAGTTCCGGTACGTTCTTTCCCCATGAGGACTCCACGCCAGAACCCAGCACAAACTCAGCTTTAAAGGGGAGTTCTTTACCGTCAACTGTTTCTCCTTCCCGCATATGTTCTAGTACAGAGGCTAACTTCCCTGAATCCACATGGAAAAACATTATCTCCTGAAGGCTATCCCCAGTGATCCGGTAGTCTTCAGTGAATACAAGGAGGTTTTCTACACCTGCTTCATGGGCAAGTGTGAGGTCCTTTTGTAGTTGTAAGCGGTTCTTTTGCCGAGTTGAAGTCTGATATATGGCCTGAAATCGGTTCTGTTTCAGAACTTCACACGTCTTAATCGTATCCCCCACTATCCCTTCAATCTCAACCTCTGATACGGAAACTCCGTCAACACGCCCTCGCACCAGATTGAAAGTCTTGACAAATCCTTCCGGCTCCTCATCGATAGGTGCCTGGATCTCAGTTGTAACCAGAAATTTCCCTTTTGCCAAAGCTTCTCTTAGCTTCATCAGCAACTCCTTGACCGTCTTGGAAGGTAATCTCTTGTGGGTGTATGAATCAGGGCAATTCCAATAACCGGCTCACCTCTTGCTTCAACTGGGGCAGAGGTAAAGGCTTGGAAAAACACACGTCTGCACCGTACTCCTTCATCATCCTGAATTTCTCTTCGTCCAGATACGCTGACAAGACGATAATGATCATATCCCTGGTAGCTTCATTGGACTTAATCTTCTTGCACACCTCATACCCCTTAATATCAGGCATCATGATATCCAGTATTAAAAGGTGCGGTTTGAAGTGACTTACCTGAAGACCTGCCTCAAACCCATCGGAAGCAGAAATAACCTCATAATCATGTTCATCCTCTTCCAAGGCCTGAACAATCGTTTCAACGATGATGGGGTCATCATCCACCACAAGGATCCTCTTTCTCTCTTCCATTTGTTCCTCTTCGGGGATTGGAATCCCCTGCCTTTGCATAAAATCTTCAAGATCTGTCTTCTTTATACGACGATGCCCCCCTACAGTCTTGTATGCCTTGATATAGCCGGACTCTATCCAGTTGATAATGGTCTTGGGGGAGACATTACAGTATTTGCTGGCCTTGAAAACAGTTAATACAGCATACATCAAAAGGGCTCCTTTGGTTTTTCTATTATTAGTATATTTTCTATTATTATAGTTTTTACTGATTGTCAAGCAATAATTTATGGTGTAAATCTTTATTTATTACAATTATTATATTTATTTCTATTATTGATTGTCAAGTAAAATTTTGGTTACTTTCGAATTTTCTTTTGTGACAGGATTAAACAGAAGGGATAAAAACAGGGAGGCTGATGGTAAAGGTTGTTCCAGAACCCACCTTGCTTTCTACTTTAATATGACCTCCATGATCTTTTACAAACCCATAGCAAACAGACAGGCCAAGGCCGGTATCTCTTGCACCATCTTTAGTAGTAAAAAAGGCATCAAAAATCTTATCGAGATTCTCTTCTCTTATACCAATTCCCGTATCGGATATCTGAATCTGGATATTGTTTTTAACAGCTATGGTCATCACTGTTAAGGTTCCACCTTCCGGCATGGCATCTCGAGCATTCGAGATTATATTGAGAAAGACCTGCCTAAGTTGATTCTTTGATGCATAAACCTTTTCCAAACCCTCTGCAAAAGAGGAAGATAGCCGAATACTGCATTCCCGCAGTTGTTTCTCGTGGAGAAGCAGTATCTCATCAAGGATTGTATTAATATCTGTAGGATGCCTTTCTTCCTCATCAGGTCTGGAAAAAGAGAGCATCTTGCGGAGCAACTCGGACAGTCTCACTGTCTCGGAAAGGGCCATATCCAGAATCTTTCTTCTCTTGTTCTCAGGAGAAATCTCGGTTTTCATCAGCTCCAGGGTATTCATGATTCCATAGAGGGGATTGTTTAGTTCATGAGCAATCTGAGAAGTCAGACGTCCCATGGCCGCCAGCTTTTCTGACTGCAATAACTGTTCCTGTGTTTGTCTCAGCTTTCGTTCCATCTCCAGACTCTCCCCCAGGTCTACAAATATCCCTACAGAAGCAATTTCGTTCCCCTTTCCATCGTAAATAATAGCCGCAGAGAGGTTCCCATCAACTATTTCGCCGTCCTGTCTCACATAGGTTATGGGGTATGCTCTCAATTTGCCCACACCACCATACTCTGTACCTCGCATCATTTGCATTACTTTTCTGGCATCCCCTTCTGGATAGATCTTTTCGATATTCATCTTGCCGATCACATCCTCTGCCTTACATCCAAGTGCCTCTTCGGCAGCCCGGTTCCAGATGATAATATTCCCTTTCATGTCGGTCGCCATAATAGGGTTTGGTGAACTCTGAATAGTCTTGTTCAGAAAATCATGTGCCTCCCTGAGTTCTTTCTCCATCTCCTTTCTTGGGGATTGATCCACATTGATCCCTTCGTACCCTAATACATTCCCATCCTGGTCATAGCGAACATGGCTTGTGAGCAAGACCGAAATAGCCTTCCCATTTTTCCGTTTAAAATCAACCTCATAATCGATCACATGACCGCTTCGCTCGATCATCTCCTGAAATCTTTGACGATCTTCAGGCATCAAATAGAGATCTCTGGTTATATCAATCTCCA